>DASVVH010000470.1:0-18578 GCA_036386615.1 Ardenticatenaceae bacterium | reverse complement strand
AAGGTGCCCTCTTCCGGGGCGGCTGTCTCCGTTGGGGCTGGACGCTCTGTTGGGGTGGCGGGCGGCACCGTCACTGTTGGCTCGGCGGCTTCTTCTGTCGGTGCCACTTCCTGCGCGCTCGTTTCGCCGACGGCGGTGCTCGTCGGCGCTGCGCCCTGCTGCTCTCCGCCGCGATTGCAGGCAGGGAGCAGGAGGAGAAGCAAGAGGGTGAATCGTATGAGGTTGTGTCGCATGTTGCTCTCCTTCGAGCGGTACCGCCCGTGCATTCGCTGTGCTACCGTGCCCACTCCATCGGAGAAGGTTGGGTGAAGCTGGAGGTGACGGGGACGGTCTGGTTGCTCTGCATCGCCTCGGTTATCGCCGCCAGAATCTCCACGACATGCGCGGCCTGCGCGCCCGTGACGCGGTGGGGGCGGTTTTCCAGCATCGCCTCCGCCATCTCCAGCACGCCGCGTGCCCAGCGCACGCCCTCCGGCCCCTCTTTCAAAAGTGGAACAGGCTCGAAAGGCTTATCGAATGCTCCGTAGTAGACGGCGGCGCTCGGCTCCAGCCAGCTTTCGAGGTGCAATGACCCCTCGTCGCCATGAAACTCGATGCCCGTCTGCCGCGTGCTGCGCTGGCTGACGTAGAAGTTCGTCGTCAGGCGGACGAGCGGCCCATCCTCGAACTCGATGGCCGAGACGACCCAATCCGGCGTCTCGATGGTGAAGGGGACGCCGCGCTTGGTGACGCGGTTCGGGTGCAGGAGCTTTCCAAAGGCCGAGACACTACGCGCCGGGCCGAAGATGGTTGTCAGGAGGGTAAGCGGGTAGACGCCCACGTCCCACAAGGCCCCGACCTCGTAGAACGAGCCGGGGTTGGGATGCCACGTCTCGATGCGGCCCCAGTCCACCTCCGCGTAGGCGACGCGCACGGTGCCCAGCCGCCCCTCGCGTATCTCTTTCCACGCGGTCTGCTGCGCCTCGCCCATCCATGTAAAGGGGGAGCAGCCGAGCCGCAAGCCTCGCTGGTCTGCCAGTTCGACGAGGCCCCGTGCCTCTTCGGGCGTCAGGGCCAAAGGCTTCTCGCTGTAGACGTGCTTGCCCGCTTCAAGGCATTGAGTGATGACGGCCCTGTGCGCGTGGTGCGTCGTCAGGTTCACGGCAAGGTCAACGCTCTCGTCGCCAAGCAGCGCGTCAAGGTCGGGGTAGACCCGACACTGGCTCTCGTCTCCCAGCGTTTGGGCGCGCTCGGCGTCAAGGTCCGTCACGCCGACGAGTTGTATTTGGGGATACTTCGCGGCGTCACGGGCATAGGGTCCGGCGATGCCGCCCGCGCCAATGATGGCGATACGTATTCTGTCCTGCTCCAAGATGGCCTCTCCTAGTCCTATTCCTGCATCCAGTCACGGAGCATCTGAAGGTTGGCGATGCTGTCCTCGGTGGGGTCGAAAAGTTCCGGCTCGTGCTCCATGCTGATGCCGCCCTGATAGCCAATCCGCGCCAGCACGCGCAGGCTCTCTTCAATGGGCACGACACCACGCCCGTAGCGGCAGGTGTCGTGCGCGCCCACCGCCAAGACATCCTTCAGGTGAACGTGAACGTGGTGGTCACGTAACTCCTCAAGCGCCTGCGCCGCATCGTAGCCCTGCGTGCCGAACCACCCGGTATCCACGCAGACTCCCACGCGGCCACCCGCGCCATCGCCAACCCTCGCCAGCAGTTCCTGGGGGTCTTTTTCCGGGTGGTTTTCGAGGCCGAGTAACAGGTCGTGCTCTTCCAGCAGGGCGGCTACGAAATCCGGCTCCTTCTGCCACATGGAGGTCGAGCCGCCGAGAACTTTGCACCCTACGGCGGTGGCGACGCGGCAGGTCGCCTCGAACTCCTCACGGGTCGAGCCGAACCAGCCCGCGAGACTGATGACGGGCATCTGGTAGCGGTCCAGCAACTCGCGCGCGGCGTCGAGGTGCGCCCGCGTGGCCCAGGTGTAGCTGAGGTGGGCGTTCCAGAGGTCCATCGCGGGGTAGCCCATCGCTTGAATATCCTGAAGCAGTTCCTCGAACCGTTGGGGGAAGGTCTCGATAGGCTCGAAGTGGGCACTCGTGGTTTTGTCGCCCTGGCCCCAACCGCCCGTCATGTTGTAGCCGACCTGCCGGGCGACGTAGTTGGCGCTCATGAATGAGATGGGGTTCTGCATGGTTGTTCCTTGTTGGTTATGACTCAGGGTAGCGAGGAGGCATTATCACAGTGCCCACTCCATCGGTGCGGGCGGGCTGAAGGTGGAGGAGATGGAGACAGGCTCGTTGCGGCGCATGGACTCCTCTGCGGCACAGATAATCTCTACGATGTGCGCCGCCTGCTCGCCCGTCGCGCGGTGGGGACGACCCTCCGTTATGGCTTCGGCCATATCGAGCACGGAGCGGCCCCAGGGAACGCCCTTGTGAGGCTCCCGCAGGTACGGCACCGGCTCGAAGGGCTTGTCATATTCCGCGAACTCCACATCGGCGTTGAACATGTGCCAGCTTCCGAGATAGAGGGAGCCGAGGTCGCCGTGAAATTCGATGCCCTGCTCGATTTTGTCCTGCTTGCGTTTCTGCGTGACGTAGAAGTTCGTGGTCAGCCGGGCGAGCGTACCGTTGCCAAACTCGACGACGGAAACCATGAAGTCCGGCGTCTCGACGCGGAAAGGCACGCCCTCCTTTGTCTCGCGCTCAGGCCAGAGCACGCTCCCGTAGCTCCACACCTGCCGCGCCGGGCCGAAGATGGTGGTCAACATGGCGAGGGGATAGACCCCCACATCCCAGAGCGGCCCGACCTCGTAGAAGGGCGCGGGGTTGGGGTGCCACGTCTCGATGCGGCCCCAGTCCACCTCCGCGTAGGCGACGCGCACGGTGCCTAGCCGCCCCTCGCGTATCTCTTTCCACGCGGTCTGCTGCGCCTCGCCCATCCAGGTAAAGGGTGAACAGCCGAGCCGCAGCCCCTTTTGGCGGGCCAGTTCGACGAGGCCCCATGCCTCTTCGGGGGTGAGCGCCAAAGGCTTCTCGCTGTGAACGTGCTTGCCTGCTTCCAGGCAGCGCGCCGTGACCTCTTTGTGAGCGCGGTGAATCGTCAGGTTTACCACCAGGTCCGTCGCGTCATCTGCCAGAAGGTCGTCCAGCGAGGGGAAGACGGGGCACCCGTAGGGCGCGGCGAGAGTTTCCGCACGTTCCACATCGAGGTCCGTAACGCCCGTGATTTCGATTTGTGGATAGGTCACCAAATCACGAAGGTACGGCCCGGCGATGTTGCCGCAGCCGACGATGGCGACGCCTAGCTTTTTCTCTGTCATCGCTGCTCTCTCATGGTCTGTGGCTGACTCTCCTCGTGGCGCTCCCACTCGCCCTCCCAGAGCCGCCGCATCTCCTCGCTCGTTGCCAGAAGCTCGTCCAGAGTCCCTTCCGCCTCGATGTGTCCATTTTTGAGCAGAATGATGTGGTCCGCGCGGCGAAGCGCGGGGCGGCGATGGGAAACGACCAAACAGGTCGCCTCGCGCTGCTGGAAGAGTCGTTCCCACAGGTGGCGCTCCGTCTCCACGTCAAGGGCGCTGGAAAGGTCGTCGAAGATGAGCAGTTCCGGGTCGCGGACGAACATGCGCGCGGCGGCGGCTCGCTGTAGCTGTCCGCCGGAGAGCCGCACGCCCCTCGGCCCCACCACCGTGTCCAACCCCTGCGCCATGCCCGCCACGTCAGGCTCCATCACGCCGAGGCGAATCGCGCCGTCCAGGTCCACCTGCGTTTCCGGCAGGCCAAGCAGGATGTTGTCCCGCAGGCTCTGGCTGAAGAGGCGCGGCGTCTGCGGCGTGTAGGCGGTGCGCGGCGGCACGAAGAAGGAGGCGGGGTCGTCAACCCGCTCACCGTTCCAGCGAATCTCGCCCGACTCGCGCGGCAGCAGGCCCAGCAGAACGCGGAGCAGCGTCGTCTTGCCGGAGCCGATGCGCCCCGTCACGACGGTAAACGAGCCGCGCGGCACGGTGAAAGTGATGTTCTCGATGCCCCGCCCCGTTTCCGCGTGGCGATAGGTCAGGCCGGAGACCTCAAGCGCCTCCAGGGCGTGTATTCCCGTTCGGGCAAGGAAGGGAATCTCCGGCACGTTGCCGTCCAGGTAGACGGGGCCATGCTCGACCAGCGTTTCCTCCGGCGCGTCGGGCACCAGCCCCCGGATGCGCTCGAAGGTGACGCCAATCTCCTTGTAGTAGGACATCATCCGCCCCGCCCAGTACGGCAGCCCCGCGATCCAGCCGAGATAGGTCTGAAACAGGGCGAAGTCCCCCACCGTGAAGGTGCCCGCGCGCATCGCCCGCGCTGAAAGCAGCAGGATGGCTCCCGTCCCCAGGCTAATCGTCACCCAATACAGGGCATCCAGCATCGCCGAGAAGAGGCGGTCCTTTACCGCCTGCTCCCGCCGGAAGTCGTTGAGTTCATCAAAGCGCGCGATGACCGGCTCCTCGGCATTGGCAATCTTCACCGCCTGCACCGCGCCGAAGACCTCGCCCACGAACCCCGTCACGTCGCCCGTCGCCTGCCGCGTCGCCCGGCGATAGGTCTCGATGCGGGTGCGCGCCATGTAGGTAATCGTGACAATGCTCATCAACGGGAGAAAGACGATGAGCGTGATGGAGAGGTTGATTCGCGCCATGATGACCAGCGCCACGACCCCAAAGCAGAGATTCGCGGCGGTGGCGATGGGCGTCCACAGCGACATGAGTTGCCCCGTGTCGCCCTGAAAGCGGCTGACCGCCTCGCCCGGCGAGTCCGGCAGCGCCCGCGCGCCGGGATGCAGCAGGATATGATGAAAGAGATTCTTGCGGACCAGTGCCCCGATAGTAAACCCGAACGTCACGTCAATCGCTGACCGGAAAGGCATTATCCCCACCCGCCCCGCCTCCACCGCCACGAGGAACGCCAGCAGCGTATACGCGCTGAACGAGGCCGCCGAGTCGCCCGACAGCGTGTCGAAAAACTCCTTCAGAATTAGCCCAGTGGCGAGCGGCAGCAGCAGAACCACGAGCCAGATGCAGAAGCTCGTCACAATATGCCAGGGGCGGAAGCGCCACAAGCGCCAGATGTATTGCCATGTCTTCACGCCAGCACCCCTTCCGAATGCGGAGCGCGGAATGTGGAATGCGGAATGAACGGCAACGGCATAACGCAAAGTCGCAAAGACGCAAAGACGCAAAGGGGTTTATTCTGCCCTTGCCGTCCATTTTGCATTTTCAATTTTGAATTTTGCATTCCACCCGTCATCATGCCAGCACCCCCTCGGGATACGAGATGCGAGATATGGGATGCGAGATGTGAGATAACGGCAACGGCATCCTCAGAAATACTTTGCCGTTCTCGATAAATCGCTTTGCGCCCTTGCGTCTTTGCGTCCCTGCGTTATGCCGTTCCAGCCGTTGGCGGTCGTCCCGCCCAGAGGGCACCCGCGCCCGTCGGTCGTCGGCCATCACGCCAGCACCTCCTCAAGCCCGACGCGCAGCAGGTGGTAGAAGCGCGCGGTGGGGTCTGCCGCCAACTGCTCGCGCGGCCCATGCTCCACGATGCGCCCGCTGTCGAGAATCACAATCTCGTCGGCGCGCTGCACCGTGCCCAGGCGGTGCGCGATGATGATGGCCGTGCGGCCCGCCAGCAGCCTATCCACCGCCCGCTCGATGAGGTTTTCCGTCGCCGGGTCGAGCCGGGACGATGCCTCGTCCATAATCACCAGATGCGGGTCTTTCAGGAAGATGCGCGTGAAAGCGAGCAACTGCGCCTCGCCAGCCGACAGCCCACCCCCGCCTGCCGCCAGCGAGGTATCCAACCCCTGCGGCAGGCTCTCGTACCACGCCGAGAGGCCCAGCGCCGCGAATGCCTCAAGGATTCGCTCGTCTCGGATGGTCGGGTCGAAGAAGGTGAGATTGTCCCGCACGGTGGCGCGAAAGAGTTGAACGTCCTGCGTCACCACGCCAATCTGCCGCCGCAAATCCGCCAGCCGCACCGTCCGAATATCCGTCCCGTCCAGCCGGATTATTCCCGCTGTCGGGTCGTAGAGGCGGAAGAGGAGCCGCGTCGTGGTCGTCTTCCCACTACCTGTGCGCCCCAGCAGCCCCAGCACCTTGCCGCGCTCCAGCCGGATCGAAACCTCCTCCAGCACAGGCTCCCCCGCGTTGTACTCGAATGAGACACCCTCGAACTCGACGGAGGGCGCGCCGGAGAGCACCAGAGGCGCGGGGCCGTCCACGATGGCGCTCTGAACCTCCTGCAACTCCCGCAGCCGCTCGATGCTGCCGCCCGCCTTTTGAAGCTCCTGCACCTGCTCCGTCAGCCGCCCCAAGGGCCGAGCGATGTAACCCGCGTAGATGCTCACCATCAACACGGTTCCGGTGGTGAAGACCCCGCGATAGAAAAGATAGGCTCCGACACCCAACCCGACGGCCAGCGCCAGCCCGAACATCAACTGCGCCGAGACCGTCCCCACCTCGCCCATCAGCCACGCCTTGCGGTAGCGCAGGAGCAGCTTGCGTGACAGCGCGTGAAGCAGGTTCATCTTGTAGGCCGTCGCGCCATTGGAGCGGATGTCGTCAATCCCCGCGAAACGCTCCTCGACGAAGCCCGACAGGTCGGCGCTCGCCTCGCGCCCCGCCGCCCAATGTGGGGCCGCGAGATTGCGCGTCCTGTGAAGGAGCGCCAGCGCCGCGACCACGAAGAGCGTCATCGCCATGCCCAGCCGCCAATCCTCCCCGAAGAGCAGGACCAGCACGCCCACGATGAGGAGCAGGTTGGAGAGCACAACCAGCACGAACTGCGAGAAGAAGGTGGCAAGCATCGTCACGTCGCCATCTATCCGCTCAATCATCTCGCCCGGCGTGTGCGTGTTGTGGAAGCTCATGTCCAGCCGCAGGCTGTGCCGCGCCAGGTCCGCGCGCAGCGCATTTGTGGCAGTCCACCCCACGTTCTCGCTGAGGTACGCCGTCCCAATCGCCGCCACCTGCTGTACCAGCGCGATACCGATGTACAGGAGCGCCAGCGTGAGCAGGGTGTTCATCGCTCCCCCGGTCTGGGCCTCGTCAACGAACTCACCCACCAGTTGAGGACTCACCAGTTGCAGGCCGATGGTGCTCAACAGCAGCAGGCCCAGCAGAAAGACCCGGCCTCTCTGCGCCCGCAGATAGTTGACGAGCAGGTTCCAGTATTGCCGGATGGGGATGTTCACAGGTCACTCGTTTTCAAGTGTCGGCGGCTACCGGAATTTCATTGTTCCAGACGACGAACGCCCCCTTTGATTGGAGCCGGGGGTCTGATGAGGAGGCTATTGTGTTCAACCTGCTCCCTCGGAGCAATATTGTTGCCTCTGTTTCACCCACGATTCGTACCTCAGTAGACCGTTACCAGGGCTTCCGCCTGCTGCCCGAAGCGCTGCCCGCCAACCGTCAGGTCAACCGCCACCCGCGCCCGCCGCACATGCACTCCGGCAGGCACTTTCACGCGGAAGCACACCGTGCCTGTCGCGCGGGCTTCCAGTGGCGCAACCTGCTCTTCCCTCTCGACTTCCCAGCCTACCGGAACAACGAAACGGACGACGGCCTCCTCCGCGCGCGGGAACGGATTCTGAACCTCCACCTCATATTCAATCGCTTCCCCACCCCGGACCTCTGCCCGGTAGGGACGAATCGTCGCGGCAACATCATCGGTCCCGAAGACCGCCGTCTCGAATGGCAATAGGGCCTCGTGAAGCTCCAGCAGCAGGTCGCCCTGCCGCGTCAGGGTCTCCAGATGCTCCGGCGTGACCCAGGTGGGCTTCGCGTGGCCGTGCAGCATCAGGTCGGGCTTGACCTTCTGGTAGAGCGCGGCACTGCGGCGGAAATCATCAGCCTCAAAGCGGCCCCCATACACGTAATTCCACTGCGTTCCTAACTCGTACTGGTCGCCAATCACCAGCACGCGCTTACCATCCACCTCCAAGCCGATGGCGACAGCGTAGCGCGTGTGCCCCGGCTGCGAGTAGAGTGTGAGTTCATACTCCTCCCACCGGATGGGCTGTTCCAGCGGCAACACGCGGTCCACCGGAATGGGGTCGTACCAGAGGCAGGGAAGATTGTAGCGGGTGGGCTGTTCCAGTATCTCAGCTAGATTCTCCGCCGCCCACACCTCGGTCCCCTCAGCATCGCGCAGCAGATTGAAGCCGCCAACGTGGTCGTCGTGGTAATGGGTGGGCACGACAACATCTATCTTCGTCACCCCAAAATCGCGTTTCAGCGCGGGCAGGGTGTAGAGCCAGGGACGGCGCGAGGCGCGGTCAACTCCCGCCGTGAAGCCCGTCAAGAAATCGTAGCCATAATCGAACAAGAGCGCCTTGCCACTCTCTGACAGGAGGACGTAGCTATTCGCCACGCTCGTTCGGTTGCGGAGGAGGTGAGGCGTGATGGCGGCGTAGGGTTGCTCGCGGAGTTGAAAGAGCCGAGGATTCTCACCTCGACCCTGAAGCAGCGCCCACAGCCGCTCCACCAGCAAGTCTATCGCCGCCTCCGGCTCCTCCATGGGTTCCCCGTGCGAGGGCAGCAGCAGGCCGGGCGCTCGCTCCTTGAGGTCGAGGAGCGAGGCGATGGTCGAGGGCACCCCTTCCGCCCGGTTGTAGGTCCACTGTGTCGCGGCCAGCGACCACACCTTGCCCGGCGCGGCGATGAGATCGCCCGTGAAGGCGACGCGCTGCCCATCTACCTCACCCAGCAGCGACACCGCGCCAATCGTGTGCCCCGGTGTCGGCACAACCGTGAATGAATAGGGGCCGAAGGGGAAAGTGCTGTAATCCGTGAGCGTTCCGGCGATGGGCACTGGCTCCAGCAGGGAGAAACGGTTCTGGCGCATGTTGTAGTTGTTCGCAAGCTCACGCCCCTGCCAGTGCGCGTCCGCGCTGTGAAAGAGATCCTGCTCCATGTGTGGAACCCAGATGCGGATGCCCGCCTCCACTGCGCGTGCCAGCCCCTGCCCCTGGTCCCGGTGGTGGTGCGTCATCAGCACATCCGTCACGCGCTCCACGCCGATGCTGTCCAGCACGTCCAGCACCTCCCCCGCACCAAAATCCACCAGCAGCGCCTCGCTACCGTTGCGAACCACGTAGACGTTGCAGGTATCCTCGTAGCGATAGAGATGGTCAGAAATCCGTGTGAGAGACATGGTGATTACCGATTATTCACTGCAACAATCCGATAGCCGTCGCCCTGTATTACGTCGTAAGTCACTGCTCTTCATTCCGCGTTCCGACTTCCGCATTCCGCATTTCCTATAACGCCCACCCATTCTGGGCGTTGAAGACGTTGACCGCGCCGCGCTGCACGCACTCGTGCGCGAAGACGTACATCGCGGCGGACCAGGATTGCCCGCCGAACCCCATCGGGCGACCAGAGTGGCCGTGAAACCACTCGTTGAACTCCCACTCCTCGTGCTTGCCCATTCGGTTCATCTCTGCCAGCTTCTCAAGCTGTCGGCGCGCCTCGTCCAGCCGCCCCGCCTGCACCAGCGCCGCCACGTAGAAGCCGCCGACGAAGGGCCACGCGCCGCCGTTGTGATAATGGTAGGGCAGGTTGAGGTTCCGCACGCGGTAATACTCGCGCCAGTCGTGCTCGCCGGGGTTGATGACCGGGTAGAGCGCGCGGACGGGGAACGGCTCGTTCAGGCCGCAGCCGTGAATGTAATCGAGAATCTTGTCGGCCTTCCTCTGGTCCGCCACGCCGAACAGAATGGCAATCAGGTTGCCCAGCGTATCGAAGCGGTCTGCATAGTCGCGGAAGGCCATGTAGGGCAGGTAGAAGGGCCGCTCCACCAACTCCGTCTCCACGCGCTTGAGCGGGTAAAGCCACTCGCGGCGGGTGCGGCCCAGCCACGCCCAATCTTTAGGCTCCTCCGGCCCAATCCAGAGCAGCGTGTTCAGCTTGCGCCTCACGTCCTCCGCGTTCTCGAAGTAGGAATCGGAGGGAATATCCAGCGCCCGCGCCATGTGGCCCATGCTTTTCCAGGCGGCATAGTAGAGCGCGTTGCTGTAGAGCACGTTGTAGCGGTTGGCGAAGAGGTCGGCCCAGTCCTTCGCCTCGTGAACTTCCAGCAGACCGCACTCGTTGGAATCCTGATATTGCAGCCAGAGCATGGCGCGCCTAAGGCTGCCCCACGCCTCCCGCAGAAAGTCGCGGTCCCGGCTCACCTCGTAGGTATAGTACTGATTGATAATGTACCAGATGGCCCCATCCACCGAGCCGGAATGCGCCGTGTCCGTCACCACCACGCCCTCCTGCTCCGTGTCGCCCAGCGTGCCGCCGTGCGCGATGAGCGCGGGGTCCAGAATGTGCGCGTAGCCGACGTGATGCGGGATATTGCCGAGCGGCGTCTGGTACGTGCGAAGCGTTTGCAGAGAGCGGCGGTGAATCTCCTCCCCCTCTCTGTCTTGACAGACGAGCAGGCCCAGACCGCAGATCATGCTGTCCCGCGCCCACACCTGACGGTAGGCCCGCGCGGAGCCGAGCAGCCCCAGCACGTCCCCGTTGCCGATGACTAGCGTTTCAGCCCGCTCCCGCGCCTCGTCAACCAGCGATGGCATGAGCCACCTCCTCTTCCTGTTGGATGGCCTGCTCCCGCACGTAATCCGCAAGGGGCACAAGCACCTCTCCGGCCCACTGCCTGGCGTGGTGCGTGGCGATGTGCAAAAGCTCGCCCATGCGCTTCAACGGTTTCTCGTATGGTTCGCCCGCCTCCATCTTGCGAAGCACCTCGACGGCGCGGCGGGTCATCCAGACCCAGTTATCCAGCAGGTCGAGCCAGGGCAGCAGGTCGCTCCGCAGGGCGTAGTTGTCGGAGCGATTCTTCAGGTCGTACCCGGCGTTTTCCAGGTCGAGGACGTACTGCTCAAGCGCCCGAAGCGCCTCACTCTGGGACGGCGGCACGCCCTGCCGGAGCGAGTCAAGCACCGCGTCAACCAGACCCTGCAACGTCGTGGCTTCCGGCGCGCCAAGGCAGGAAGCCAGCGAGTTCTCAGCGAACAGCCTAAGCGCCGGGTAGCACTTGGCACCACCCACCTCTCGCAGTGCCTGCTCCCAGGCCGCTTCCGGCTCGTAACCTTGCGGGTCGCGCAGATACTCCGCGTAGGTGTGCAGTGCCACCTTTGAGGCTTCGGGCTGGTTCATCGGATTAGCAACCATGCCCCGCGCCACCTCAGCCAACGCCGGGTCGCGCCCCAGAATTGGGCCGATGTGCATCCGGGGAGACATCGCCAGATCATTCACCGGGTAGTTGTCCCAGATGAGCGGCGGGCGGCGAACCGCCTCCGCGAAGGCCGCCACCTCCGCGACAGCGATAGTTGGTGAGCAAACCTGCACGCCCGTGTAGAAAACGTCAATCGCCGGGTGCAACTGCTCGCCCAGATCGTGAAGGTACGCATCAAAGGGCGGCGCTCCGTGATAGTCGGTGGGGCACATGCTCAGGGTGCAGGTATCATCCAGCGCTTGCAGCCACTCGTAGAGGCGGTTGCACAGGTCCGCGTGCGCCTCGCCGTAACTCTTGTACCGTCCCTGGTCCTCCTCGCAGTGGAAGACCGGAGCGATGTCGTCCAGCAGCAGGCTGAAGGCACGCACGCCCAGGTCGTAGAAGGCACGCACCTTAGCCGTGAGCGCCTGGAACTCCTCCTCGGAGGCATAGCAGATGGTGATTCCCGGCCCAATCGCGTAGCAGAACGTGACGCCCACCTCGTTCGCGGTGGCGACAGTCGCGGCGAAATGCGCCATCACGTCCGCCGGGTACGGTTCGCGCCAGCGCTCGCGGTGCCAGCGGTCATTCTTCGGCCCGTAAACGTACAGGTTGTAGCCATGCATCGCCATAAAGCGAAGCAGGTCGTTCCGCTCGTGAACGGTGTAAAAGACCCCGTAGAAGCCTTCCACGAGGCCACGCACGGCAAAGGGCGAATGCGTCACAGGTTTCTCCTCGGTGTCGTCGGCTGCGCTGTATTCGTCAATCTCGCTACTCTATCTCCGGCGCGGCCCGTTCCATCGCGCCACACACCGCGTTAAACGCGCGTATCGCCTCGTTGTGGCTGCCTTCCCAGCGGCTGGCAAGGCAGACGTAGACCAGATTCCACTCCGGGTCCACCCGCATGAAGGTTCCCGTCGCGCCGCCGTGCCCAAAGGCCGCGTCAGAGCCGAGCAGAACGCCACGAGGGCTGGCCTTGCCCCACCCCAACGCCTGATATACGGGCTGCGGTCGGCCATCCACCATGCTGTGAATGCCCTGTGTCTGCACCCGCGTCATCGCCTCGACGGCGGCGGGACTCAGCAGGCGATAGTCACCCGCCCGTCCCTCGTTCAGAAAGGCACGCCCCAGCGCCAGCAAATCGGCGGCGGTGGACCACAGCCCCGCGTGCGGCGCGGCCAGCGTGTTCCAGTATTCCTGGTCCTCTTCGTCGCCAAAGCCATAGACGGGCGCGGCGCGGGCCGCGTCAACCGGAGCGAACGCTGTATCCATCATTCCAAGCGGCGCAAAGATGTGCTCAGTTAGATATTCCGGGTAGGGCTGCCCGCTTATTCGCGTGATGAGTTCGCCCAGCACCAGGAAAGCGAGATTGTTGTAGGCAAACTGCGTGCCCGGCTCAAAACTGACCCCTTCCCTGATAGCGAGGTCCAGAAAAGCCTCGGCGGGCACACGCTGGCGGAACAGTTCATTGAGCGCCGCCTCCTCCTCCACAAGTCCGCTCGTGTGGGTCAGCAGGTGCCAGACGATGACCCCTTCCTTGCCGTTCTGCCCGAACTCCGGGATGAGATTCTTCACTGGCTCGTTCAACAGCAACAAACCGCGCTCCACCAGTTGCATGATGGCAATGCCGACAATCGGCTTGGTGATGGAAGCCAAAGGAAAGATGGTCTCCAGCCCCACCCCGTCCTCGCCCGGCACAACATACGTCCAGACCGTGCCCTCGTGGTCCCCCACTGCCAGCACCGCGCTAGGATAAGCCCCCGAACGCACCGCCGCCTCCATCACGGCGGCTGCATTCCCAAGCCTCTCCCGATTGGCCGTCACAGTAGCTCTACTACTCAAATCTAAATCCCCTTGCGTCCTTGCGTCTTTGCCTAAAGCGACTACTGTTGGTGCGTCTCTGCGTTATGCCGTAATCCGTTAGCGGTCGTCGGTCGTCAATCGTCGGTCGTCGCCACCCGCGAGAACGCCCGCACAGGGTCTTGCAGCGCCAGATACCCCTGCTCGTACAGCCGCTGATAGTGTTTATACCGCTCCGCGTCGGGTAGAACCGTATCCTCGTCGCCCTGCCGCGCAGCCTCAAGCGCCGCCTCCACATTGCCGTACACGCCACACCCCAGCCCCGCCACCAGCGCCGCTCCCAGCACCGCCGCCTCCGCGATGGGCGAGACCGTCACCGGGTAGCCCGAAACGTCCGCCTTGATTTGCAGCCAGTGGCGGTTCTTCGTCCCCCCGCCCGCCGCCACGATGCGCTCGATGCGCTCCCCGGTCAGCGCCTCCGCGCTCCGGCGAATCGCCTCCATCTCGAAGGCCGTCCCCTCCAGCACCGCCTTGAGAATGGCTCCGCGCCCGTGCGATGCGGTCAGCCCCACGAACGCCCCTTTCGCGGCGGAATCCGGGCGCGGCGCGCCACTGCCGGAAAGATAAGGGAAGTAGAGAATCCCCGTCGGCCCCTCGCTCGCCTCGTCCAGCAGCCGCTCCACTGCTTCATAAGAAAGCGGCTCCTCGCCCATCAACTGCCGCGCCCACTCCACCGAGCCACCCGACGCCGACAGCCCACCCAGCCAGAAAAAGCGCTCCGGCACGACGTGCCGCCCGAACGTCAGCCCCGAACGAAACGCGGCCCCGTCCATTCGCCACCCCTGCGTCGTGCCCATGAACGCCTCGGCGGTGCCCATCGAATCGAAGACCACGCCGGGCCGCACCGCGCCCACCGCCAGCGCCGCGCAAAGATGGTCATGCCCCGAAATTGCAACAGGGGTTCCCTGCTTCAGCCCAACTCCCACCCCATCGCGTACCGCGCCGACAGGCTGCCCGCTCGGCACCGCCTCTGGGAACAGTTCCGGCGCGAATCCCCATTGGCGAATCCACTCCTCGTCCCACCGCTTCTCCCCAACATCGAAAAGAAACGTCCGCGCCGCCAGTGTATAGTCCGTCGCCATTCGCCCCGTCAGCCGATAGGCCACGTAATCCGCCGTCGAGAGCCACACCGTTCCCGCCTCGAAGGCCGCGCCCTGCTCCCGCAGCCACAGCAGCTTGGGCAGCGCGAACTTGTAACTCCCGTGCAGCCCCGTCCGCCCGAATCGCTCCTCCGCGTTGCTCTCCCGCGCCACCCGCGCCGTCTGCGCCATCGCCCGCGTGTCGAACCAGGGCACCAGATGCGAGCGGGCTTCGCCCGTCTCACGGTCCACCAGCAGCCCCGTCTCCGCCATGCTGGCGATGCCCACCGCCGCGATTTCTGACCCGTTTACGCCCTCCGTCACCTCCCGAATCGTCGCCGCGACGGTCTGCCACAGCGCCTCCGGTTCATAAAAAAAGATGCCGTCCGGCGCGCGGCGGCTCTCCGTCGGGCGGCTGACGAGCCGTAGCAACGTGCCATCCTCCCCCACGAGGCCAGCCTTGCAGTGCGTGGTGCCCACGTCCACGCCCAGGAGCATCATTGGTCGCGCTGGCCCTCAACAACCTCCCTCACCCGTTCCATCGCCAGTCGCGGGCTGGACAACACCTTGCCCTGCTGCGCCTCCGGCAAACGTGGCACCACCCGCGCCATCGAAGCCTGCGCCAGCACCACCACGTCCACCCGCTCCGCCAGCCCCGCCAGCGCTTCCGCCAGAATCTCGTCGTGAGCCTCGCGGTCGCCCGCCAGCAATTTCTGATACGCCGCGTCTACCAAAAGCGGCTCGACGGTAGCCTCCTTGCCCGCCTCCTCCGCCTTGCGCCGCAGCAGCGCCAGCGTCGGGTTCAGCGTCGTGGCGAGCGTCGCCGCCACACCAATCCGCTCCCCGCGCCGGACCGCCTCCTCCGCCATCGCCTCGTCCACCCGCACCACGGGAACCGACACCTGCTCTCGCGTCCGCGCCACCACCTCGCCCACCGACGAGCAGGCGTGCAGGATAACGTCAGCGCCAACCTGCTCCGCGAAGCGCGTGTACTGCACCAGCCGCTCCTCCACTTCGCCTACCGCGCCGCCATTCTCGGCCAACTGCGGCAAAATCGAGTCGTCCACCCAATTCGCTACCTCCATCCCCGGCAGCACCTCGGCGGCCAGCGCCTTGAACACCTCCACCGTCACGGGCGACGTGTGGATGATGGCTAGCTTGGTCATCGTGACTCCTTCTCCTGCATCTCCGCGCGGCTGTGCGCCCCGCCAACCCCGCGATAGGCCGCCCAGAGCTGGCGGATGCGCTCGTAATCCTCTTCCTCTAGCGGCTCGCCCGTCGTGTCAACGTGGCTGCTGTAGTACAGCGAGGGCACGCCCAGCGCCGTTTGCAGCCCCACGTAAGTCCGCCACGTCGCCCGGTCAGTAATCGGCCAGTTATCCGTGTCAATCAGCGCCTCCGGGCAGGCAATCGCCGCCACCCTCGCGCGGTGCATCATCGCCACAGGAATATCCGTCCCCGTGTTGATGTCGTTCAGCCGAATCATATCCAGCACGTCGGCCAGACAGGGGTGCGGCGTGTGCGTCATGATGAGCGCGTCCGGCTTCGCCCGCTTCGCCTCGTCGTAGATGATGCCGAGATAGATCTTCACCAGTTCCAGCCCCCACGCGCCCCCATATAGCTGCATGCCGGGGCCGCTGGGAATCCGCGCCGAGAAGTCAATCTTGAAGCCGTCCGCGTCGTAACCATCCGCCGAGAGCATCTGCCGCACCGAGGCGCGCAGGCGGCGCTCGAACGCCGGGTTCGTGGGGTCCACCGAAACGGGCATCCCCGCCGCGTTGCGGATGCACTCATCGGCTGGCACCCCCTCCGGGTCCCACGCCTTCAGCCACAGCAGCACCTTCCGCCCTGCCGCGTGCTGCCCGTCAACCCAGCCACGCAGATCGGGCCACTTCGCCTCGTCCACCGCGTTTTCGCCGTAACTCTCCTGCCACTTGTCATCTATCACCACGATGCCGGGCACCACATCGTTCCGGCTCAATGTCTCTAAAAACTGGTCGTAGTGGTGCTGGCGGGCAAAAGCGGAGGGCGCTCCCGCCTCCGTCCTGGCGACATGACATTGAGACCCCCAGCCGCAGAAGATGGGTTCCCGCCACCAATCGGGCGTCTTCCCCTCTCTCCCCTGCGGGACGTACCCCGCCTCGCGTAGCGCCCCGACGTGCTTTTCCAGCACCTCGTACTCGCTCTCGCCGAAATCGAAGCCAATTGCGGGCAGGCGATAGCGCCCATCTACCCGCGTGTGCCCTTCGTAGTCCAGCGTCAGATAAAAGGCCCCGCGCTGTCCCGTGTAGCGATACTCAGCAAAGCGATTAGCCCCTGCCGGAGCCTCCACGCTCATGCCCATCCACCCGTTCGGCCCCTTGAAGGCGAAGGAAAAAGGCGGCGGCGTGAAGAACCAGTCCCCCCGTCCCGGCAGCGGCACCCCCGTTATGTCAATCACCGAGCCTTCCGATGGCGAGAAATGGTTAATCTCATCAGTGTTTGGCTCCGGGTTGAAGCCCTTCTCAAATGATTGGCCCGACGGAAAGAACCCCGACCCCCAGCGCAAATTGCCCGAATAGTAGCCGCCAAAGTAATGCGCCTCCGCCAGATGACCCTGCCCTACCACCTCTATCTCATAGCTGAAGCGTTGCGACTGGCACCGGAAGCGATAGACCTTCTCCTCCCACACCGAGCTACGCGCGCGTAGCTCCAGCACCATCTCGCTCTCTAGCTCCCTAACCGTCCATTCTCCCACCTCAACCGTGTCATCGCGCCCCTGCAATGGGTGAACGCTCGACGGAACAAACAACTGCGCCAGTCTCTCCCCCTTCGCGTCACTTAGAAGCACGAAAGGTCGGTCTGCCATGCAGGTAAGCCTGTATTGTTCCCCGCTAATGACGGGTTGCTCCTTCTCGTATGTCACACGCACCATTTACAAGTTATCCTCATAGTCGCCGTTACCGTCCTCCGTCCACCGTCCTCCGTCCACTTCGCCCAGAAACAAAAGTCCGCTCCGGGATGGACGCGGTTAAACCCTGCTCCAGCCCTCTGCGGACACCCGGTACGGGTCAGAAGCATAACCAGTCGAAATAAATCTCGACAGCTACCTTCTGCTTCGGCGTTTACATCTCTAGTCCAGCCCCTTTGCTCATCTAGCCATGCGCTAATTCACACCACTACCACTACTTGCCCGCCTGTGCTACACAAATCTTCACACAATCGGACACAAACTCACACTTAGCATGGCGTATTGTGCCCTAGCCCCAAAACCCTGTCAAACCCCTACTCACTTCTTCGCGTATGTCGTACCCGTGCCGTTCTTTGTGGCCGTTCTCGCCTGGAGCGCCTACTGTTGGCTGTGTCCTCTGTGCCTCTGTGGTGAAAATCCGTTATCCGTTCCCGCCCTTCATCATTCCCCTCGCGTCCGATCTCACCAACCGAAAAGGTGGCACCGCATGGATGCCACCTTCTGAAGACCAGCAACGATTCCGCCTGAAAGCTCAGTCCGTCTTACCCCTTCAACCCCGTCATCGTCACGCCCTCGATAAAGTAGCGCTGGAACGCCAGGAACAGGGCAAGCACCGGAAGCATCACGGCCATACTCGCCGCCATCAGCCAGCCCCAGTGAGGCTGACCACCCGCCGCCGCCTCGAACTGGCGCAGCCCCAACTGTAGCGTGTACAGCTTCTCGCTCTGGAGATAGATGAGCGGCCCCATGAAATCCTGCCACGCGCCCTGGAAAGAGAAGATGGCGATAGCCGCCAGCGCGGGCTTCGTCAGCGGCAGGATGATGCTCCAGAAAATACGGAACTCATTTGCGCCATCAATCTTCGCCGCTTCCGATAGCTCCATCGGAATGCCGCGCATAAACTGGCGCAGCAGGAAGACGTTGAATGCCCCAGCCGTGAAAGCCGGAACGGTCAGAGGCAGGAACGTGTTCACCCACACGTTGGAACCCTGGAAGCCGAACGCGGGCAGCTTCGAGAAGAGGATGAACTGCGGGATGAGCGTCACCACGCCGGGCAGCATCATCGTCGCCAGCACCAGCCGGAAGAGCGTCTCTCGCCCCGGCCAGCGCAGCCGCGCGAAGGAGTAGGCCACCATTGACGAAGAGAACACCATTCCCACCGTACTGACGAGCGTGATGATGACGGTATTGGACAACCAGGTGCCCCACATGCCGAAGCTGAAAGCGTCGCGGTAGTTCTCCCATGCGACAGGATTGGGAATCCAGTTGGTGCCGAATAGCTGCTCAGGCGTCTTTAATGAGGTCGAGAGCATCCAGAAGAACGGCAGGATCCACATGATGGCGACCCCCGCCAGGACCAACCAGGCAATGATTTTGCCGATTCCCAGATCGCGTAGCGGATTGCGCCGTACACTCTCCTGGACTTGTACATTCTGCTGTGCCGAATCAAAGGTTGTTGCCATTG
>DASVVH010000469.1:0-3883 GCA_036386615.1 Ardenticatenaceae bacterium | reverse complement strand
TGCCCGTTGACGCTGCTGAGATGGGTCTGGGCGGCGACAATGCCTTCAAGACCGGGCACGAAGTTCGATGTGGCCTGCGTGTTCATATCCGTAACGCTCCTCTATTGACGATAGCGGCGGTGTCCGGGGACGGACTCACCGGGAATTTCAGGGTTGATTCGGTGCGAATCGAGGTGACTGGATTGTACGATAATTGACCGACGCCCTGAAATCCGTATAATCTACGTTTGGCATACGGCCCTGTTTCGCGTTGTGGAGAGGTGACAGAGTGGCCGATTGTGCACGACTGGAAATCGTGTGTCGCTAACCCCGACCGAGGGTTCGAATCCCTCCCTCTCCGCCTTAAAAGCCCGCCTGTGAATCAGGCGGGCTTTTTGTTTGCGTTCGGCAACGGCTAGGGCGCGGCAACCTCCACGCTGCCTAGGGTGACGTAGCGCTGCTCGGCGTTGGTGCTGGAACCAAAGGGCGGGATGCGCTCGTTGGTGAGAGGGTCGTACAGCCCCACGCGCAGTTCGAAGCGGCCCGGCTGCGTTTCGGGCGGGAGGACGATGGTATAGGCGGTGGTGACGTACTCGCCACGCGCCCAGCCGTTTGTGGGAAGGGTGCCTTCTCCCGGCTCCAGATCGCGCTGCGGCCCCAGGTTGAGGTCCGGGCCAATGAGGTGAGTGAAGATTTTGTAGCGGCCCGGCGGGCGGGCGGCGGCGTACCAGTTGAGGGTGATGGGCACTTCCTGGCCCGGCTGGTAAGTTCCGGTGGGGAGGGTCGCGCCGACAAGTTGGATGCTCTCACCGAACGTCACTTCCAGCGGTGTGGCTATCTGCGGCGGCTCGAAGGTGCGGGGTCGGTCCTCTATGGTGAGGGTGCCGACCTGCAAGATTTCCCCACGCCCGAAGAGGCCCTGGCTCCAGGGCACGGTGGTGGCGTTCTGGCTGACGCGGAGGTAGAGGGGATAGTCGCCGGGTGCCGCGCCGGGAGCCACCGTGACGTAGTGGATGTCGCGGACGACCTCCCCGACGCGCCAGAGCGAGGGCGGGTAGTCGTTGAAGATGCCGCCATCGTCCGATTGGAGCGCGTCGGAGGCAAGGAACATTCGCAGGTTGGGGTCGGCTGGCTCGACGAGCCGCCACACCAACTCGATGGGAATGACCGCGCCGGGCTGCCAGGGGCCGGGCGGAATGGCGTGGCCGAGGAACTGGAGCGGCCCGAAGCGCGCCTCCTGTGGCGTGCCAACCTGTGGCGGGGTGTCGAGCGGCGGCGTGGGCGCGACCTCGACCACGACGAGTTGGACCTGCTGGCGGTTGTTCTGCACGCGCTCGCCCTCGGCGACGAGCGCGGCCCCGTCGGAGGGGCGGTAGAACTTCACGAGGAGGTCGTACCTGCCGGGCGGCACGCCCTGCGGCAGCCGCACGCGGACGGGCCAGCGCTGCACGCCGGATACGTCTTTCAGGGAGAGCATCGGTTCAAAAGGGCGAACGTCCTCAACGGCCCACTGGCGCTTGACAATGGAGGTGTCGAACAGGCCGATGGAGAGGCGCGTTTCCGGGTCCATCGCGGCGCTGCCTTCGAGCCAGAGCGTCACGTCTACCCAGCCGCCGCCGTAGGTGGGGCCAGTGGGCGCATCCACGCCATGCAGGGTGAGCCAGGGCGCGGTGCCGTCGGGCGAGAGGAAACGCGCGGCGATGGGGCGCTGCGGGAGGCTGCCCGGCTCCGGCGGAAAGTACCAGCCCTGCACGCGGGCGTTGCTCTCGCCCGTGAGTTGGGTGTCGTTGAAGAGCAGGGCGTGCTCGTCCAGCCAGTTACGGATGAGGCCGTCAGGGTCGGTCACGGTGTCGTAGAGGCGGAAGTGCCAGAGGCGCGCCGCCGTCTCTGAGAGCCGTTCGAGGGAGGCCAGCGTCTCCTCCGGGCTGATGGCGTAGAAGTCACTCTCCGGCAGGCTCCAGCCAAGCGAGGGGCTGCCGCTGATGGAGCCGCTCTGGAGGGCGGTGAGGCCGTCGGGCGCGAGAGTACCATCCCAGCCGTTCAGCCGCCCCTGCCACGCTACGGGGTCGCGGAAGTAGTGGTCAAGAGCGGTGTAGGTGTAGCCCGCGTTGAGGAGCAGGGCGTCGCTCCCAGTCCATTGGTCCTCGACCTGCCGGACGCCGCCGCGCAGGTCGTCGGCGGCGTACTGGGGGTCGTTCCAGAAGCGTTGCAGGGACTCGCCGGAGAGCACGAGGAGGGGCGTCAGGAGAAGGCCAGCGGCCCCAACCGCGCCGACGATGCCCGCGAAGCGTTGCGCCAGCCGCACCCAGCCCATGAAGGCCATCGCCAGCAGGAGGTAGAAGGCGGGCGAGTAGGTGAAGAGGTAGCGGACGTGGTAGAGCGGCGAGGGCGTGAAGGTGGTCAGGAGCAGGATGGCGAGGGGCACGCCGAGCGCGCCCAGCAGAAGGGCGAGGTGCGGGCCGGGGCGTTGCCGCCAGTTGAGCCACAGCCCGGCGGCGGCGACGAGCGCCAGCAGGGCAATCCAGTACCAGATGGCGCGGGGGTTCATGGACTGGCCGAGCGCCAGCGCGGAGAGGCTTTCGAGCAGGATGCTCCCCGCAGGGGTGGCGGTGCGCCAGGGTGGAACTGGCGGGTTGATGGCCTGCCGGAAGGCGACGGGCAGCCAGGGCGACCAGAGGAGCAGGACGATTCCCCCAAGCACGGCCCAGCGCCGCCAGCGCCATTGGGGTGCCTTCTCGCGCCAGAGCCACCAGGCGACGAATAGCGCCTCCCAGAAAAGGAGGAAGGCGAAGTAGTAGAGGGTGTAGAGGCCCGCCGCCGCGCTGAGAACCCAGAGGGTCATCCAGCGCTTTTTCATGCGCTGCCCGCGCAGGAGGCCCCAGAGGGCGAGCAGGGACCAGACGCCGAGGGTCGCGCCCATCGTGTACATCCGCACTTCCTGGGAGTACCAGATGTTGAAGGGCGAGAGGGTCAGCATTCCGGCGACGAGGAGGGCGACGGTGTTACTGCCGAGCCAGCGGGCCAGGGTGACAGTGCTGGCGACGAGCAGGACGCCCCACCAGAGGGAGAAGAAGGCCAGCGCGTACTCGCTGGTGCCCACCAGCCCGGTCCATACGTGGAGCAGGATGTAGTAGAGGGGCGGGTGAATGTCGCGGGCGGTGTGAGCGACGAGGGCGGGCAGCGATTGGCCCGCGAGGTAGGCGCTGACGGTCTCGTCGTACCATAGGCTTTCCGCGCCGAGTTGTTGCAGGCGCAGGGCGAAGGCAGCCAGCAATGCTCCTACTACCGCGACGAGTAGGACGCGACGATTGCGATCCAAGTAGGTTCTCCTCCGGGGCGGGCGTGTGCGGCGGGTATTCTAGTCGGAAGTGGGGTGGTTGACCATTGGCGACGAGGGACGAAGGGCGAAAGACGGTAGACGATGGACGGTAACGGCACTGGAAGCCGGGTCCTTATGCGCGGGGTAGGTAGATTTGCGCCGCTCAGGATGACACATAAAGAGGCTGTGTGACCGTTGGATAATGTGGCAACGAATTTGCTTTTAGTGAGGGTATCAAGCACCACTTTTTCGCCGGAACAGGAGTGATAGATGAAAGTTAGTGTAGTGGAGTTAGCCAAGAATACGTGGTCGGAGTTTGGCAAGGATAACGTGGGGCGGCTGGGCGCAGCCCTCGCCTATTACACCTTTACCTCGTTCTTCCCGCTGCTGCTGGTGCTCATCTCGCTGGTGGGTATCGCGTTGAGCCTGGGATTCGAGAGCGCCGAGGACGCGCGGACGACGGTTCTGAACAGGGTGACGAGCAGCCTGCCCGCCGCTCGTGACTTGGTGGCGGAGAGCTTTCAGGACACGGAGCAGAACAGTGGGACGCTGGGCCTGGCGGCGCTGCTGACGGGCTTGTGGGCG
>DASVVH010000468.1:0-3249 GCA_036386615.1 Ardenticatenaceae bacterium | reverse complement strand
TGCCCGTTGACTTCCTCAAAGCGGAGATCGAGACCAGGTGGCGCTTTGGCGAGAACGGCGAGCAGGAAGCGGGCGACTTTCTCCGGCCCGTGAATCGGCTTGAGGGCTGCCGCCGTCTTGCCGCCGCCATCCGAGTAGAGCGTCACATCCTCCGCGAGCAGGTTCACCAGACTGGACATGTCGCCAGTGGCGCAGGTCTGCACGAACTGCTGCACCATCCGCGCCTGCTCCTCGGAGGAGGGATGGAAGCGGGGCCGCTGGGCCGCGAGTTGCTGGCGGGCACGGCGCGCAATCTGGCGGCAGTTGGCCTCGCTCTTGCCGACGATGCGTGCCACATCGGCGAAGCCGTAGTCGAAGATGTCGTGCAGCAGAAAGACGGCCCGCTCGATGGGGGAGAGCCGCTGCAACAGCAGGAGAAAGGCTGTCGAGAGGGTGTCGGTCAGCGCGACGGTATCCGACACGTCAGGGGCGCGGGCACGCACCAACGGCTCCGGCAGCCAGGGGCCAACGTATTCTTCGCGCTGCACGCTGGCGGAGCGCAGGGTGTCGAGGCAGAGGTGTGTGAGCACGGTGAAGAGGTAAGCCTTCGGGTGGCTTACCTCTTCCTGATTGACTCCCTGCCAGCGCAGGAAGCTCTCCTGCACCAGGTCTTCCGCCGCCATGACAGAGCCAAGCATCTGGTAGGCGAGGCCGAAGAGGAGCGGGCGGTACTGCTCGAAGGTCTCGGTGGTGCTCACTTCCCTCCACACGAGGCGAGCGCATAGATGGAGGTCGCCTCTTCACGAGATTCGGCGGGGTTGGCGGCAAGGAACAGGGCGCACTGTCTCGCCGCCTCCTTCGCGCTTGCCAAGGCGGCGTCGGCCAGCAGCCCCTCCTTACCGACCCAATCTCCTGCGAGGAAGAGGTTTGGAACGCTGGGGACCGAGGGGCCGTCCCGGCCCAACACCCCGCCCCCAGCCGCCGTCTCCAGACGGTTTGCTACCACCATTTTCGGCAGGAAGCGGCGCTCGACAAGCTGCTCGCGCCAGCCGGGTTGAACCAGATCAAGCAGCGCTTCCAGTTCCGCCTCGTCGGCGTGAGCATCTTCCGCGCCGTACTTCAGGGCGTGGATGAGCACCTTGCCCTCTGGAGCCAGCCGCGCTGTGTTCGAATGAACCGAGAAGTAGAGGGGTCTGTCCACGCCAATCGCAAGGTTGTGGCGCGGCTCCGGCAGGTGGGCCAGAGCAAGGTCGAGGCAGGCCGCCGTGACAGGCACAAGGTTTTTGACCCATTCGCTTGTTGTGCCTTCCTGGCCCAACAACGACGCCGCCGTGTGGGGGTCCGCCGCGACGATGACCGCCCGCGCCGGGTAGAAGGAACCATCGGCCAGACGCGCGCTCCGCGCGGAGCCGTCCCGCTCGATGGAGACGACTTTTGCCTCCTGAACTATGGTCACGCCCGCCGCTTCGGCTGCACGGCGCAGGCCGTCAACGAGGGTCTGCCAGCCACCGTGCAGGTAGACGACGTTGCCGCTGATAGCACGCTTCGCCTGCTCGATAGCGGTTCCGGCGCTCTGAACCGCCGCCTCGTCCGCATAGGTGAAGAGGCGGAAGAAGGCACGCATCATCTCCCGCGCCTCAGGGTGGTTCACGTTCTGGTCAATCCACTGCTGCACGGTAGTGTGGTGCAAGGAGCGGGTATCCAGGCGCGGCAGGGTGACGAGATGCTTCGCTAGTTCCCACTTCGCGGGCAGGCTCAGGAGGCTGGTCGTCAGCATCGTGCGCGGCTCTGAGGGGAGGGCGTGTAGCTGGCCGTCTCGAATGGCGTAGCCCGCGAGCGGTGGCACCTTGCCCTCGAACGGGACGCCTAGCTCCCGCAGCACACGGACTCCCGCGCCGTGACGATAGAGCGCGTGGGGGCCGAAGTTGAAGAGAAAGCCGCCCTTCTCCTGGGTTCTGGCGCGCCCGCCTATCTGCTTCCCCTTCTCCAGAAGGGTCACACGGTGGCCCGCGCGGCCCAGGAACGTCGCGGCGGCAAGCCCGGCGAGGCCGCCACCGATTATGAGTACATCTGAAGCATTCGTATCGCTGCTCATCTTGAGCCTCCTTATCATCCTCAATAGTGCGTCAGAATAGAGACGAGTAGGAGGTACGGAATGTGACAGTAGTGTATGAACAGGTTGCCCCAAACTAGAACAGCGTCATCTGGTGGGTTTCCAGGTGCAGGGCGTCGTAGCCCTGATTGCGGAGGTGCCCGGCCAGTTCGGGGAAGCCGTGAACGGTGTAAACGCGCTGCGGCTGGGCGACCTCAACGTAGCGGAGCAGGTCGGGCCAGTCGGCGTGGTCGGAGAGGCAGAGGACGGTATCCACGCCGAACTGCCATTTCGCGCTAGAATCCATGCCCCAGCCGGAGAGATAGATGGTGTAGCGCTTCTCGATGTTCTCGACCATCTTCGACTTACGGGTCTGGGTGGGCGCGAGGAGCACGCGGCCAGCCAGAGTCTCGCGGTCGTAGGGAATCCAGTCACCCTCGAAGCGCTCGCCTAGCTCCTCGTAGAGGTCGCAGATGTTGGCGATGGAGCCGTGAACGCTGACGCGGAAGCCTCCCTGCAATAAGTAGTGCAACGCCTCCTGAGCCTTGCCGAGGGTGTAGCCGAAGACGATGGGCGTCTGTTTGCGGGCGAACGCCTGACGGCAGAGGGAGTAGAGCTTGACGAGTTCCTTGCGGTCGGGCGGAAAGTGGTAGTGCGGCTTGCCGAAGGTCGCCTCCATGATGAGCACATCGCAGGGGATGATGGGCGCGGAGGGGCCGTGAACCGGCTCGCGCAGCCTGAAATCGCCCGTGTAGACGGTGCGCCGCCCGTTCGGCTCGGTGATGAGTACCTGCGCCGCGCCGAGCACGTGCCCCGCCGGGAGCAGGGTGATGTCGTAGCGCCCCTCCGGGTGGCTCCACGTCTCGCCGTAGGGCACCTCGATGGCCTCCAACTCCTCGCCCCGGCGGTAGCGGGCAAGGCGCGTCGTTTCGGGCGTGGCAATCATCATGCGGTGCGTGCCGAGGTGGTCCCCGTGCGCGTGCGAGACGACGGCGAGGCCCTGCGGATCGCGGGCGTCGAGCCAGAGATCGAGGTGAGGGAGGTAGACGCCATCCCCGTAGAGTGGCGTGCTGTATCCGTCCAGGCTGGGTCGCATGGGTCTTCTCGTCGTTCTAGTCTAAAATGGGATGCGATGAGCCTCATTATAATGCACGCGCGCGACTAAAGTAGCCTACGAC
>DASVVH010000467.1:0-1901 GCA_036386615.1 Ardenticatenaceae bacterium | reverse complement strand
AGGCCGATTTCGTGACGGTTGTCATGGGCGCGTCGGGCAGTGGCTACAGCGCCGCGACTCACAAGGACATCAACCGCATAGACACTCACGCGCTGGGCGAAGAGGCGACTCGCACGGCGGTGTCGAGCCAGAACCCCATTGACGTGGAGCCGGGCGAGTGGGACGTGGTGCTGGACGCCTACGCCGTCGCGGATATGGTGCGCTTCCTGGGCATTCTCGGCCTGAACGGGGCGGCGCTCGTCGAGCAGCGCAGCTTCGCCACCGGGCGGATGAACGAGCGGGTGACGGGCGCGAACGTGACGCTCATGGATAATGCCCTGGACCCCGACACCCTGCCGATGCCGATAGACTACGAGGGGCTGCCGCGCCAGCAGGTCGCGCTCATCGAGAACGGCGTCGTCAAGAACGTCGTGTGGGACCACTTCTGGGCGAACCGTGCGGGAACCAAAAGCACAGGCCACGCCCTGCCCGCGCCAAACACAATGGGGCCGATGCCCGACCGAATACAGATGGCGGCGGGCGACACCCCGCGTGACGACCTCATCCGGGGAATGAAGCGCGGCCTCTTCGTCACGCGCTTCAACTACACGCGCGTCGTCCACCCAGTCAAGACCATCGTCACGGGCTTGACCCGCGACGGCACCTTCCTCGTGGAGGACGGCGAGATTGTCGGCCCCGTGAAGAACCTCCGCTTCACCGAGAGCTACCTGGACGCCTTCAGCCGCATCGAGGCGGTCAGCCAGGAGCGCCGCCTGCTCAGTGGCTGGACCGGCGCTTCCCTCGTCCCCTCAGTTCGCATCCGGGGCTTCACCTTCACGGGCAAGACACAGTTCTAACCAGCCGCGCAACGAGAAAGACGCCCTTGCCGGGCGTCTTTTCTTTCTCCCGGTACAGCCGCACCAATCTAATACCAATTGAACATAGAGGTGGCACAAAATGGGTAGTTAGAGAGGACATGAACTCCCCTCCGGGGAGTTGCGAAAACGGTAGCCGAAGGTGGAGCGGAGCGCAACCCTCGGGGGCACCCCAACCAGTTTGCGCCACTTTTACAATGCATTGGTATAAACCCCCGCCGCCCCCTCGCAGATGCCAGCTTCATCGGTGGGTTTGACGCCCGACACGCTCGTCGCGCAGCCAAGGAAATGCACCTTATAGCGCACCTGGAACCCGCAATCGGCCAGAATCCGGCTCATCGTCGCGCAGTTCCCGAAGCGCTCCGTGTAGACGCCGAGCATCCGGTAAGAGTGGGGGTCTCCCAGAAAGAGCGCGCCGATGAGCGGGATGCAATACTTGAGGTAAAACATAAAAAGCGGGCGCAGCAGGGGATTCAACGGCACCGAGATTTCCAACAGGGAGAACTGCCCGCCCGACTTGAGCACGCGGCGCATCTCCTGAGCCAACCGCAGCTTCTGCTCGTCGGAGAAAGTCTTCAGTCCGAAAGTCGAGATGATGCAGTCAGCCGAGGCGTCGGGCAGAGTGTTGGTTAGAATATCCTGCTCCAGCAGGACGATGTTTTCGTGCTTCCTGAACGTTGATTTGCGACGCGCGTGCTCGCACATCTCGTGAGAGAAATCAACGGCCATGAGGCAGCCACTGGCGTGGATTCTCCCCAAGACAATCTCCCACGTCTCACCCATGCCCGACATCCAATCGTCAACCGTCATTCCGGTGGCGAGGCGAATCTGGTCCACGCACTCCACGCGCCAGCGCTTGGCGAAGCCGAAGGACGAAAGATAGTTGACCCAGCCGTAGGTCTCGGCCATCTCATCGAAGAGCGCCATGACGTAGTTCTGGTTGTAAATTGACTGTCGTGCCATTCGCTCTCCTCACTGACCCCACAGAAACGTTACCAAAGGTGACAAACAAGATGAATGCCGCGAGCGGCCTGCCAATCGTTCACG
>DASVVH010000466.1:0-6739 GCA_036386615.1 Ardenticatenaceae bacterium | reverse complement strand
TTGGCGTGGTGGGCTGCGTTACGTCAAGGATGCGAAGGCCCCCCACGCCATCGGCCAGATAGGCATGGGTGCCGGAGACCGCTACATTAGAGGCGGTGCCCGGCGAGTTATAGGTGGTGCCATCTGCTACGGTAGCATCGTCCGGCCCCATAATGTGCAAGCCTGCTTCGTTATCGGCGATGTAGCGGTAGTCACCGCTTCGCGCGACTCCAGTAGCATAGTTCGGTGTGTCTATGCTCCGCGCGAGGTGCGCTGGCCACAGGTTGTCAATCGCGTAAACTGCCCTACCGGAACCCAGGTGGATGATACCGTCTATGATGACGATATCTCCGATTGAACCCGGAACGGCTTCGGCTTCGGCGGCGCGGTTGGGCGTGTTAAGGTTCCCCGGAATTGGGCGGGGCCGCTGAGGATTGCTGATGTTGAAGATGTGAATATCTCCGTAATCGCCGACATCGGCGAGGACATAGAGATGGTCTTCCCATCTGGCGAGGGCGAAGTACTCTGCATCGGATGGGTCGAATGCACCCACAGTGGCGGGGGCGGCAGGATTGCTCACGTCTACGATGCGGAACCCCTGTGTTCCCATAGCGATGTAGGCATAGTTGCCCTCGACAATCAGGCTCACAGCGCGGCCCGGATTACGGCTTATCTGGATGGGTGCCTGGGGATTGCTCACGTCTATGATTCGCACACCACCCTCGCGATCCGCGACGTAGGCTATTGTCCCGACAAGCACCACGCGGTGAGCGAAGTCGGGCGTGTCGAGCGAGCCGACCTCGTGCGGGGCGGCGGGGTTGCTCACATCCACCACGCGCAGACCACTCTCGCCGTCAGCCACGTAGGCATAGCCCCCAGATGCCGCCACACCCCAGGCGCTACCCGGCGTATCGAGGAAGCCCTGGTTCACAGGAGTGGTGGGGTCGCTCACGTCTACGATGTGCAGCCCCTCGGTCGCCGCCACGTAGACGTGGTTGCCCGCAACTGCTATGTCCTCCACGAGGTCAACAAACGGGTCCGATTGCGCGACGAGCGTCGGGGTGATGGGAGTGGAGATATCACTGATTTGCAGATAGAAGCTTCGTCCGTTATAGGCGTAGCTATCGGAGATGGCGAAGCTGCGATTGAAGCCGCCGAGTTGTGCCACCAGTTCGACGTTGAGGGCTTCGGGACGCCGCGCCTGGTCAGATTCTGGTTGCTGTAGAGGAGCGCGGGCGGCAGCACCAGATACCTGGCCCATCCAGCCAAGGCCGAGGAGCACGACGGTGACGACTATCAGAATAGATAGTTGCTGACGCATGGTGAGGCTTCCTCTCGCAAGGCGGAGTAAGGGGGAACTTCATGATTATGAGGCCAATTGCTCGCGTTGACAACTCGCCTCCTGGCTTTTATAACGTGTTCCAGCTAATTATGTGGCGAAGAGGCTGTTTATAAGATGAATATTGCGCGCGATGCAAGCGCGTTTTTCAGGGCGCGGAGGCTCACTTATGTGAACCAATGCCAACCAATGCCAACATTGAGGGGCTATAGATGTTGGTATTTGGGGACACAATGTTTATGCCTGTGTCGCACCTCCGGCGCGGGGACCTGAATTCCTAGTAACACGAAAAGAGAGGCCCGCTAAATGCGGGCCTCTGTCATCCGGGGTAAATCTGAGCTTCGTTTGGGTTGGGGTTACTCTTTTGCCCGTTCCGTGCCGTTGGTCAGGAGGCGGGGGTCAGGATCATAGGGGCCGGGGCTGGTGTTGGTGATGATGTTGCGTGGCGTGATGTTGCCTGTCGCGCCGTCCATGTCGAAGACGTGCCACCACCTGCCGTCGCCCCCCGTCGGGACGGTGTACTCCGCGACGAGGCCGCTGCTGGTGTAGACCTGGATTCGCGCGCCCGATGCGGTGAGCGGGCCGTTGGTGGTGTACTGGTAGATGGCGTAGACGTAGGTTCCATTGTGGCGCTGGCGGATGGTTGTCGTCTCCGGGCCGTAGCTGGTCACATCGTCTACGTCCAGGCAGGCGTGCGGGAAAGCATCACACCTCCCCTGCTCTACCCAGAAGATGTGGGCGGGTGTCGCGGCGGGCAGCCAGAGGTGCGAGTCGAGGTCGCTTGGGCGTTCACCCCAGGTCAGTACGACCCGCATCTCGCCCGCAGGCAGCACGGGCGAGAGCGCGAAGTTCAACGTCGCCGCCGCTCCGCCTGTCACCGTGACGCTCTGGTCCAGCGGTACGTAGCCACTCAGCGAGACGCGCAGCCGCTGAGTGCCCGCCGGGACGTTGGTGAGGTCGTAGCGGCCATCGGTGCCGCTCGTGGCGCACTGATCGGTATCGGCCAGACAGATTCTGGCCCCACCGAGCGGCCCACCCGTCACGGCGCTGACCACCTGCCCCCCGACGGTGCCCGTTCCGGAGCTGAGTTGGAAGTTCACTGTGACGGGTGGACCCGTTCCCACCGTCACGCTCTGCTCTGCGGGGAGGTACCCGGCCAGTGTGGCCCGTACCTGCCGCTCCCCTGCTGGCACGGGGAGGCTGTAGCGCCCATTGAAGTCACTCGTGGTGCATTGGTTGGTGGTCACCTCGCAGACCTGCGCGGCACCGAGGGGGTCGCCCGTCGCGGCGTTCGTCACGGTTCCCTCGATGGTGCCCTGGCCCGACGGCTGCGTGTTCCGCAGGAGCATGGGAAGGTAGGTCTCGTAGACCGTGGGCTCAAAGTTCAGCTTGATTTCGGTGAGGCAACTGATGCCCTGCTGTCCGAGGCCGAGGGGATTGAAGTTCACCCGGTACTGGATGTAGTAGGACTTGGGGAACCGTTCCCCATCTGGACCAGTGATGTGCTGCCCCGGCCCCGTATAGACGCCGCCCGTGCCGCCGATGCCTGTCCACTGCGTCCAGCCGTTGGCAGCGATGTTTTCCTGCGGCGGCTCCGGTTGGTTGGGGTTGATTCCGAAGCGGGTTTGTAGGGAGACGACACCATCCGCCGAGATGTCGCCCAGCCACTCGATGTCGTACCAGGTCACTTCTCCCCCAGCGTCGAAGACGGAGGAGATGTACGTGGCCGTGCGCGTGGGGTATAACTCGAAGCCCGCTGTAGTGGTCAATACGTCCGTGACTATCATCCGCGCCGCAAACACATCCCGGTTGCCCTCAAAGCCGATGAGCGGGTTCGCGTTGCGGTTGTCGTCCCAACCGACGTAGAAGTAATCATTCTCGTCGAAGTTGAAGGATGAATCGAATGAACGGAAGGCGATGGAGGGATTGGATTGGTCGACGCTCGCAGGCAGATAATCCTCGTACAGGTCCTGTTGGCGGATCATAATCTGGTTCTTAACGTTGTCCTGCACGACCTGGAGGGCTAATCGAACATCGGGATCTTCCTCACTCACTACAGTTATCGCGCGGCTGTTGTCGCGCCGGAGCGTGGGGCGTAAGAAAATATCTCGATTGCTTTCGTCGTACGCACGGTCATCGGCCCACGCACTCCAGAAGAGGGTTACTTCAAAAGTCTCTTCAATGTCTTCTTTGGCGAGATTAATATCGCTACGATAGGGTAGCACTTGCAAGTCTGGGAGAGTCTGTTCCGATGGCTCTCTAAGATAGTCTCCTGTCGGCTCGTCCACGCGGCACTGTTCTTTGGGCGTGAAAGTCACCCAATCGTTGATTTTTATGTTGGTCTCAGGCAGAGCCAGTTCGTAGTATTCAGGTGGCTGTGGAGTATAAGGATCCTCATTTCGTGGAACTTCTGGCCTGTCGAGGTCCCGTTCAGATTCCGTGATGCAGCGCTGCTTCGCCCTTTCAAAGTCTTCTGTCCGGTCTAAGTCATACAGATACTCAAACTCGGCTGGTTCCACAGTAAGCGGGCCAGCAGGCAGGAACACAGGTTCGTCCCGGATGTCATCGAACAAGTTGGCTGACCAGATATCGAAGGTGCCATCTCTGTTATCCTGCCAGTCTACAACCATCTCCTCGGTAGGGAAGCGGACGTCACAGCTGAAACTAACAACTACATCTACTACTTCGTCCGGGTTGATCGGGTTGGTGCCGGTGATGGTATCAGTAAATGAAGCAGTATATGGTGGCGCGGAGAGAAAGCTGTTTTGGGTAAAGCCAATCACCGGATTTGATTGGGTGGCAGTCCCCTCATCCGTATTGACTCGAACGTGATCGTCCTCGAAACGGTAGAGTGGAAGGTTAGAGCGCGCCCATTCCTCCCAAAAGTCGGGGGGTGTATTGCATTCGGCCTTAAAGGGCAGGTCTGGATCATAGCTGAACTCCCCCCGCGTATAGTAAATGTTAGTAGGATCACCACTCTTGATGTCACGCTCATCTTCCCAAACGATGAAGACCCGGGGCAGCGGATTTTGCACATAACGGTGTATGGACTCGCTCTCCTCGTCTTCAGTGGGACGTTCACAATAGTTGATTAAGGCCGTCGCCGAGGATTGATCGAGGTGAAGGTGAGGGTTGCGCTGCTCGAAGGCTGCCGCGTTGGTGCGTGGGTCTGGTTGCACCCAGATGTTTGCGTCCACGGTTGTGGGGTCATCGTCGGCGATACGAAGCCAGCTATCGCCCCCATCGCTGCTCCACTCGGAGAAAATGTCGGAGTTGTCGTTGCGGTAATCTTCCCAGGCCACGAAGAGATGAGTTGGGCCCGGCCCGCAGTTTTCTCCCTCATCATCGCATGTCCATTCGTTGAACGCAGCCGCTGTCACGTTAATCTGGTCGGCAGCTGGGTTCACGTTGAAGTCGTTCACCGGGTTACTCTCGGTAGGCTCCTCCCATGTCCACCCATTGTCCAGTGACCGGGCGAAGAAGATGTCGTACCCTGACGTGCCAAGGCGGTTGTCCTCCCAGAAGATGAAGAGACGTCGCGCTTCGTAATCTATGACGAGTTGAGGATTGAGTTGATTCCTGCCATTGCCTACCGCGTCCTGGTTGATTCGCGTGGGCAAGGACCACGAGCGCCCACTATTCAACGAGCGCGAGAAATAGATGTCCCTGTCATTCAGGTCGCCGTTGCGCGCGTCCTCCCACACGGCAAAGAGCATGTCGGGTATGAAACCGACCTCCACGTCCACGTTTTCCTGGTCTGGTGGGTTCCAGCGGCCCAACTGGCTCTGCGGGTAGTTATCCGGGAGGTTGTCGGAGTGGATATGGCGGTCAGGGTTGTAGAAGTTGGGCGAGTCCCAAGGGCGGGCCGGATTGGTGGGCCAATCGCTGTTATCCTCTTCCGGGCGTGGGAAGCGCGGCTCCTCGAACCACCCTGTACCGTTCTGGAGCACACCCGACTCTTCCGTCAGGTCAAGGGCGCTGCTGAAGCCTGTCTGAAAATCCTCGTGGCTGGCCTGGAGCCAGTTCGAGTTCGTCGTGAAATCTACGGCGGTGGCGCGGCGGTTGTTGTCCTCGCGGTTCTCTACCACGTTGCCGCAGGTATCCACTTGCGCCCAGAAGCGGACCAGCCCCACATCCTCGAAGAGCGCCGGGTACGCAGGGGTGCCGGGCGCGAAGGTCACACGCAGTGTAACCGGACCCTCTGCCAGGCTCGTCGCCTGGACCGACCAGGAGTAATTCCCTGTCGAACAGATGCCCGGCAGCGCGGGCGGGTTGATGTACAGGTCCACGAAGAAGTTGTTGCCCGCTGGCAATGGCAGCGTCCCCGAATTGGCAATCGTCACCTCAACCGTTACCGGGCGATTGATGACGGGAGGGTTCGGCAGGATGCGAATGTCCGTGATTACCAGGTCCGGCAAATCCGCTTCGGGCGCGGTTGCACTGTCCGGTGAGAGCGCCTGTGCGTCCAGGGGACGGTCTGGGGTAGGCGTTGGGCGCGCGCCGGATTCATCGGCGTGCGCGGGCTGGGGCGTCGTTGACAAGGCGAGCAACGCGACCAGCGCACTGGTAATAACGAGGGCGAGCAGCGCGAGGCGAATCTTCATAGGAGGCTGTTCTCGTTTTCTAGTGCTCAATCAGTGATGAGCCGTAAGCAGGCTGGACTCCGAGGGAGTCTGGCCCCCTCGGAGTTTAAAAGGGATTAGCGGCTCAAGAACAGCCGCCGGACGAGGCCCGCGCCGATGGTGAGCAGGCCGAGAGTCGTCAGGGCGAGTAACACGTTGTTGCCCGAACCGGAGCCTGTCGTCGGCAGGCGGTTGATAGGCGTGGGCACCGGGGGCTGTGGGCCACCAGGGATAGGTCCAATCGGCCCTGCCCCGCCAGCGGCGGGCGTCGCGCTGGACGTTACCGTCACCAGCACGCCCGGCGTTGTCGTGATAGAGGTGGCAATTGGCGTTAGCGAGCGCAGCGTCGAGGTCACTGTCGGCGTCCGCGTCTGCGTGGGCGTCGCTGTGGGGGTAGAGGTCGCTGTCGCCGTCTCCGTTGATGAGGGCGATGCTGTTGGCGTTACCGATGGGGTCTCCGTTGGCGTGCCGCTCGGCAGTGGCGTGTTGGTGGGTGGCGGCGTGTTGCTCGGCGTCAGCGTGGTGCTGGGCGTGGGCGATGCCGTCGGCGTGGCGGTAAAGGTTGGCCCCGCTGTCGCGGTTGCGCGCGTGGGGTTCGTCGTCGCAGTTGCCGGAGCGACACCTGTAGGGGTAGAGGTGGGCGTCGGGGCGACCTGAATGTTCGGGAAATCCACTCTAGCTGTTGGATATGGGTGCTCCGTGAAAGGATTCACCGTGACCAGCCGTTCCTGGCCCCCTGTTGTCTCATAACCATCCACCTTCTGCTGCACGAGGCGATAGTTACCTGCTGGAATGACAT
>DASVVH010000465.1:0-3651 GCA_036386615.1 Ardenticatenaceae bacterium | reverse complement strand
CGGCGGCAACTGTGCCGCCTCTCTGTGCCTTCCCCTGCTTTTCCTCTCGCTCTGCCTCTCGCAACCCTTCTGTCTCCCCCTTCGGAGTAGCAAGTATCTGCCTAAGGCCAGCTTCAAATCGCTGGTATGGCGTGAGCGATTCAGTTTCGTGATTCTGGGATTCCATGCAGTTTCCTGATTGGGCGCTCTGTTTATACTTGGGTTTTGTATAAGGCGCTATAGGACACTGGTATCAGAGGTCGCGAGACAGCACACAAGGCTCGCGCCGTTAGTATAGCACACACTGGTATACATAACAATAGAACATATCATTCTTTTGGCTGAGTGAAGTATATAAATGCCATACTTTGCAAGTTCCAGGATAAACTAATGAGCTTCACAAGGGAAGATTGCTTTGACTGCTTACAATGCACCTGAGCCTGGACCCAAGTTGAAGACGGGGCCGTCAGCGCGCCGCATCGTGCTCATGGCTCTTGGTGGCCTCTTCTTCGTCTGCATTTGCCTCACCCTCTTTGGCGCGCTGCTTAGTCGGGGCAATGACGATGGCGAAACAGTAGTGGTTGTTACCTCCACGGTGGTAGCTGAGACAGCCGCGAAGCCATCGCCAGAGGCCACGAGGACGGCCAGGCCGTCGCGGACGGCCGCGCCTCCAACGGAGACGCCAGAGCCAAGCGAGACACCGGAGCCGACAGAGACGCCTGAACCTACTGACACACCGAAGCCTACTGAGACGCCGGAGCCTACTGAGACGCCTGCCCCAACGGAGACGCCGCCTCCAACACAGACGCCACTCCCAACGCAAACGCCCGTGCCCACCGCCACTACAAATCCAGAGGCGGCTATCGAGCAAGCCTATCGAGACTTTGTTTTGGAGGTAGCGGGCGAGTACGCCGAGGGGCTAAATATGTTTACCGAGCAGAATCAAGCAGCTAGCGAAGACCCTCTGCTCCTCTTCGACGAGGACTGGATTTTCCGCACAGCCCTGTCAACTGTCCTTATCGAGGAGGCGTCCAACAGGGTGTTGAACTACCAGCCGGTGCCGACCCGCTTCCAGTCCTACCACGCTAGCTTCAGGGATGCCGCACAACTCATGAGTGAGTCTATGGTGGGATACCGTACAGCTTTGGATAACTTCGACGTGGACGGCATAATCGCGGCTTCGGAGCGCATGAATGAAGCGACCGCCATCATCGCCGAGTTGACTGAGCGCGCAGAAGCGGGCGAGTTGGACTAAAGTCGCTCTGGCCTATGCTTCCAAATCTCGCCTTCAGGGAGTAATTCCCAATTGGGCGCTAGTACGTTTATAGAGTCCCCGATAGTAGCTTTGACCAGGCGCGTCCTGTTCAAGTCCCTCATTGTCAACCCATTTTCTGAAAGGAGTATCTGATGCGTCGTCTCATCCTCGCCTTGCTTCTGCTTGGCCTCCCATTCGTCGTATCCTCTCAACCCGCCTCCGCTCAGGCCCCGTCCTGCCGCTTCTTCACCGAAACGGGCGGCTTCAACGTTTGTGATGACGCCCAGGCGCGCTTCCTCACCGCCTTCAACCGCTATGGCTTGCAGCGCGTGGGCTACCCCATCTCGCGCCGCTACGAGCGCGATGGCTTCGTGACGCAAGCCTTTCAGAAGGCTATCTTCCAGTGGCGGCCCGATGGCAACTACGTAGCTTTCGTCAATGTCTTCGACGAATTACACAACATGGGTTTCGACCAACGTCTCCTTGAGACGCGCCAAACCCCTTTACAGTTCCCTCCTGATTGGGACATGCCGGGAGCCACCTTTGAGCAGATTGTGCAGCGGCGGCAGGGTCTTCTGAGCGCCCGTCCGGCCATCCGGCAGGCATACTTCTCCGTCTCTGACCCAATGCTCTTCTATGGCCTGCCCACCTCTGAAGTGATGGACATGGGAAACCACTACGCCATCCGTCTGCAACGCGCCGTCCTCCAGGAGTGGAAAGAAGCCGTGCCCTGGGCAGCAGCCGGGCAGGTAACAGTCGCCAATGGTGCGGACATTGCCAAAGAGCTAGGCGCGCTTCCGGCGTCGGCCCTCGTGCCGGAGACGGCAGGGAGTCCACCTCCATCAAATCCACCGCCCGCGAACCCACCACCAGCACAGCCGACGCAGCCGCCTGCACAGGGTTGCGACCCCAGCTATCCAACCCTCTGCCTACCTCCGGGACCGCCTGACACTGTTAACTGCGGTGACATCTCGGCTAGGAGCTTCCCGGTGCTCCCACCCGACCCCCACCGCCTTGACCAAGATGGGAACGGCATAGGCTGCGAGAGCTGATGCCGCGAAGACGAAAACACGATTCAGGGAGTGTTGTTGGGACGTTGTTGCTGGCGCTAGCAGCTTTTGCAGTATCGCGGTTGCCGCAGGATGTTTTGCAGCGGGCCACTGAATGGTACATGGACGTGACGGGGAGATTCTTTACGTGGTTCTTTGAGCAGGTGGGCCTGTTACCAGTAGGCTCCTGAGGAGGTCTTACCACGACACGTCCAGGCGATAGACGAGCGCCCCCACTTCGGTGGGGGCGCTCTCATTATCAACGAGCCTCGCCTACTCCCCGGCTATATCTCCCCTACTTACCTAACGGGCACAGCGCTCACCTGCTCCAGTTTTCACACCACCGTCGTCCCACATCTCACATCTCACATCTCACATCCTGTTCTCTTTTCATTGTTGGCCCGTTTTTGCTATACTTTCCAGGTTACAGGAGTTGATAATGTCCTGCTTACGGGCGGGGCCGATTGAGCGAGAGGGTGCTGGAAGCCCACGGGCGGTTATAAGCCCCGGCACGGCTATCTTTAGCCTCCAAACACCTCGCTAGATGGAGGACGGGCAGTGAGACAAGGTTGGGCACGGAATGCCCTCGTTTACCTGCTCATCCTGGTGGCGCTGGTTGCGCTCTTCTACAACCTGATTACGCCCCAGGATGGAGTACAGCAAGCTACCGTTAGCCAGATTGCCGCCGAGCTACGCGACGGCAACGTCAGGAGCATCGAGGTCGAAGGCGACGAACTGCGCGTCCTGTTGAACGACAGCGACGAACAACCCGTGCGCGCCCTCAAGGAACAGGATGTCGGCCTGCCCGAACAGCTACTCTCTCTCGGCGTCACGCCGGAGCAGATTCAGGCGGCAAACATCAAATACAACGCACCCTCCCAGTGGAACGGCATCTTCCCGATTCTCGCCTCGTTCCTGCCCCTGCTCATTTTCGGGGCCTTCCTCTTCTTCATGCTACGGCAGGCGCAAGGCTCCAACAACCAGGCCATGAGCTTCGGCAAGTCGCGGGCGCGCCTCTTCACGGGCGACAAGCCCACCGTCACCTTCGCCGACGTGGCGGGCGTCGAGGAAGCGAAGGAAGAGCTTGGCGAAATCGTCGAGTTCCTGAAGGAGCCTGAGAAATTCGTCGCCCTCGGCGCGCGTATTCCCAAGGGCGTCCTCATGGTCGGCCCCCCAGGAACGGGCAAGACGCTCCTCGCGCGTGCCGTCGCGGGCGAGGCGGGCGTCCCCTTCTTCTCCATCTCCGGCTCCGAATTCGTCGAGATGTTCGTCGGCGTCGGTGCCAGCCGCGTGCGCGACCTCTTCGAGCAGGCCAAGCGCAATGCCCCCTGTATCATCTTCATTGACGAGATTGACGCGGTGGGTCGC
>DASVVH010000464.1:0-5139 GCA_036386615.1 Ardenticatenaceae bacterium | reverse complement strand
TCATCCCTCATCCCTCATCCCTCATCGTTCTAACCCCGCCTTGGTCTTAAGCGGGCCTTTTCCCTGCCGCGCGCCCGCCTGTGATACAATGCGCCGCAGGAGGCGATATGGCACAGATAACGATTCTTGGTCTCGGTCCCGGCGAGTGGAACCATCTCACGCTAGAGGCAGTGGCGGCGCTCAACAGCCACGACGAACTGTGGCTCCGCACGCGCCATCACCCTCTCGTCGCGGAGATGCCCGCGCACCTCGCCATCCATTCCTTTGACGAGTGGTACGACGAGGCCGACGATTTCGCCTCGCTCTACCAACGCATCGCCGAAGAGATTGTCCAGCTGGGGCAGCGCGACGAGGGCGTGCTCTACGCCGTGCCGGGCCACCCCTGGGTCGGCGAGACCACCGTGAAGCTCGTTCATGCGCTGGCGCGAACTATCGGGACACCCCTTCGTGTGCTCGATGGCCTGAGCTTCATCGAACCCGCGCTCTCCGCCGTCGGCAGTGATGCCCTCGATGGTCTTCAAATCGCGGATGCCACCGCCGTCGCCGCTCGCCACTACCCACCCTTTGACGGGGACCGACCCGTGCTCATCGCGCAGCTTTACAGCCGCCTCGTCGCCTCGGACGTGAAGCTGACGCTGATGGAACTGTACCCGCACGACCATCCCGTCACACTCCTCAGCGCGGCGGGGACGACGCGGGCGCGCTCGCTCACCTTCCCCCTCTACCGCCTGGACCAGCAGGTAGAGTTTGGCGACCTCGCCACCCTCTGGGTACCACCATTTGACCGCCCCTCCTCGCTGCCACACTTCCTGGACATCGTGGCACACCTCCGCGCGCCCGAAGGCTGCCCCTGGGACCGCGAGCAGGACCACCACTCCCTCCGCAACCACATCCTGGAGGAGGGCTACGAGGTCGCGGAGGCGATTGACGCGGACAATCCGGGGGAGCTACGCGACGAGTTGGGCGACCTGCTCATGCTCATCACCCTGCACGCGCAGATTGCCAGCGAGTCCGGCGACTTCAATATGAGTGACGTGCTCGCCCGCGTCTCCGAGAAGATGGTCCGCCGCCACCCTCACGTTTTCGGGACGACGGAGGTTGCCGGGACGGAGGAGGTGCTGGTCAACTGGGAGGCCATCAAAGCCACCGAGCGGGCCGAGCAGGGGGAGAGCCGCCCCAGAGATACCTTTGACGAGGTGCCGCGCGCCCTTCCCGGCCTGCTCAGGGCGCAGAAAGTGACGAAACGCGCCAAAAAGCAGGGCTGGACCGCCCCCGACCCGCAGGCCGCGTGGCAGCAGTGGCAGCAAGCGCCGCAGGATGACGCCGCCCTCGGCAACCTGCTTCTCACGTTGGCAGCGCACGCCCAGCAGCAGGGGCAGGACGCCGAAACCCTCCTCCGCGACGCCACCGCCCGCCTCATCGCCAGCCAGCGTGGGTAACAAATAAGCAATAGCAACCGCTTTTAGGCAAGGGCGCAGAGACGCAAAGGTGATTAATCAGCAAGGGAACGGGGCCAGCCGCTATCCCATATCCCACATCTCATATCTCACATCTCACATCGCCCTCGCTCATTTTGAGTTTATCATCTTGCATTCCATCATTCTCCTATGAAGCTTGGACCTACTCTGGCCGTTCTCGGCCTGCTTGCCGCCATTCTCGTGGCCGCGCGCTCCCAATCGGGGCGCGTGGACCTGCGAGCGCTTCAGGTGCGCGTGCGGCCCGGCCCCGGCCTGAGCGTCCCGCCCGACCTCGCCGCCCAGATGCAGCAGTGGCCGGAGCCGGGCGGCGCGCGCTCCGCCGCCGAGGCCGAGTTGGGGCGACTCCTCTTCTTCGACCCCATCCTCAGCGGCCCCAACACCATCAGTTGCGCCACCTGCCACCACCCCGACCTCGGCCTCTCCGATGGCCTGCCCCGCTCCGTCGGCGCGGCGGGCGAACCCCTGCCACGCAGCGCGCCCGCGCTCTGGAATAGCACCTTCAAGCCCCACCTGACGTGGGACGGGCGCGCCACTTCCCTCGAAACGCAGATGCTCGACGGGCCGCTCTTCGACCACGCGGAGATGGACGCCGACGCCGAGGTGCTGGAAGACGAACTCCGCGCCGTGCCCGAATACACTCAACTCTTTGAGGAGCTATATGGCGAGGTGAGTCTGGACGCGCTCTCCCAGGCCATCGCCGCCTTCCAGCGCACCCTCGTCAGCCAGGATTCCGCCTTTGACCGCTACGCGGCAGGCGACCTCTACGCCCTCACGGGCGCGCAGCGGCGCGGCTTTGAGGTCTTTCGCGGTTCCACCACGAACTGCATTCGCTGCCACACGCTGCCCACCTTCGCCAACGAGGAGTTCAAGGTCATCGGCGTGCGCGACGATGAGTTGCCCTTTGACCCCGGACGCGGCGGCATCACGGGCGACCCCGCCGACGTGGGCGCGTTTGCGGTGCCCACGCTTCGCAACGTCGCCCTCAGCGCGCCCTATATGCACAACGGCGTCGAGGTAGACCTGAACTGGGCTATCTCCTTCTACCTGAACGGCGGCGGCGACAACCAGAACATCCCTCTCTCACGCCTGGACGCCAACATCCGCCCCTTTAACCTCACCGCCCGCGAGCTTGCCGACCTGGAAGCTTTTCTGCTGGCGCTCACCGACGAGAGCGCCCTTCCCGCCATCCCCGACACCCTGCCGAGCGGCCTCGAACCCGTCTCCCCGCAGGCGAACCCCGCCCGCCAGCGCGTGCAGGAGGCAGCGGCCCTGCCGCCCGGCCCCCCCCGCACGCACCACGTCACAGAACGCGACTCCATTCAGGAGGCGATAGACCGCGCCCGGCCCGGCGACACTATCATCGTAGCCCCCGGCGACTACTACGAAACCCTCGATATAGATGTAGCCAACCTCACTATTAAAGGCGAGGGCGCGGCGCTCGTGGGCCGCGCCTTCACGCCGACAGGCATCGTCATCCGCAACAACGACCTGACCATCGAGGGCCTGACCGTCCGGGGCTTCGCCGAGCACACCATTGACGTGCAGGGCGCGCACAGCCTCCACCTCCGCGATGTCACCCTCAACGACAGCATCGTCTCCTTGGATTTGGCCCAGCCTTAGCCAGCGAGCCTCTGAAGCCACGAACTTATTCTCGCGCCTCACGAAAGGCCGAGGAACCGCTTAGGAAACACTCGCCTGACAGAGTGGCGTACAAAAAGCAGGCTCCCCTCCCACGAGAAACCTGCTCCTATGTCGTCGTTTATGATGAGCGGTGGCGGTTGCTAGCCGCGCCGCTTCCGGCCATTGCTGCTGCCGTTCTCGTGTCCGTTCCCGTTCGCTGAAACCGTCGCGGGAATCTCCAACTCCGTCACCTCCGCCGACGCGCCGTAGCGGGCGACGAGCCGTTGATAGAGCGTGTCAATCTGCTCCTCCGTCAGCCGCCGCAGGTCGCTCGCGCCGAAGTGGTAACGCGCCGCTGTGAGCACGTCCGCCCGGTCCAGCCCGAACTCCTCCGCCGTCGCCAGCAAGTCATCGAGCGAGGGGCCGACAGGCTCCACCACTTCCGGCTCCCGCTCCTCCAGTACCTCCGACACCACCGGAAGGCTCTCCGGCACCGGGCCGTCGCCCAACTGCGAGAGAAGGTCCGCGAACGTCGCGTTCTCGAACTCCATGCCGATGGGGAAGGCGGTGCTGTTACTCTTCACGACGCGTGCCACGCGCACCTGCCGGAAATCCTCCACGCGCACGGATAGCTCCAGCATCACGTCCACGAAATACTCAAGGCCACCCACCGTCATGGGCAGCACGCGGCCCATCTCGTTCTCCTCGCGCTCCTCGCGCCCCTTCGCGCCAATCTGGTCAGTGATGACCACGCACGCGCCACTGTCAATGCAGAGGCGGCGCAGCACCTCCTGAAAAACAATCTGGTCGTTCGCCAGTTCGTCCGCCGTCGGCTGGGCCGTCGGGTCGCCCGTTCGCGCCCGCACCGCCTGCACCGTCTCGCGGTGCTTCCGCCCGAAATACATCGCCCACGAATCGAGCGCGTAGCAGCCGTAGCCCTGCTCGCGTCCCTCGCCTTCCAGCGCCCAGTCAATGAACTCCGGCAACTCGTCGGGATGCTCGATTTCGATAGCGTCGAACTTCGAGCCATCGCTGCCCGGCAACAGCCGCGCCTTGCGCTCCACGTCGAAGTAGCAGAGCCGCCCCAGCCCCGCGTCCGCCAGCGAGGTGGCGAAGACACTCTTGCCCGTCCCGGCAGCGCCGCGTATCGCCACCACCAGCCTGCGGCTGCGTGGTCGGCGGCTCAAAGGATTGATTCGCTTCTTGTCCGTCATCGTCTCACCTCTCCCTGCGCCGGAACGCCCCGGCTCGAATGGTTACTCATGGATGCCCTACGCGGCATTGTTGCACACCGCCACGACAGAATCGGGCATTTACGTACTCAATCTCCCTTAACTTTAGTTAGAAAGCACAAGCAACAGGATAGCACGCTCGTTCTATCCTGTCAAACCTAATACCAATTGAACATAGAGGTGGCACAAAATGGGTGGTTAGAGGGGACATGAACTCCCCAAAGGGGAGTGGCGAAACTCGTAGCCGGGGGTGGAGCGGAGCGCAACCCTCGGCGGCACCCCAACCAGTTTGCGCCTTTTTAAGATGAATTGGTATTCGGCAGATTACCCTCGCCTCACATCGAAAAAGCGCAGTTCTATCTAGACAGAACTGCGCTTTTCCATATAATAATCCCTGTCATGCCCTCGTAGCTCAGGGGAAGAGCGAGCGCCTCCTAAGCGCTAGGCCACAGGTTCGAATCCTGTCGGGGGTACTCGGAATGGATGTGAGATATGGGATACGAGATGTGAGATAACAACAACGGTGCATGAGCACTGCTTTTATCTCATATCCCACATCTCATATCTCACATCCGCATCACGCCAGCAGTCGCTCCAGAGTATCCCGCATCTCCCCCAGGTCGAAGGGCTTGCTCAGGAAGAAATCTACCCCGTTCGTCCGCAACTCTTCCTGGTTGGGCGGCGCGTTCCACCCGCTCACCAGCCCCATCTTGCTCCGGGGAGATACCTGCTTCACGAGGCGGGCCACCGCCCAGCCATTCATCCCCGGCAGGTCAATATCGCTCAGTACCACATCGTAGCGGCGCATC
>DASVVH010000463.1:0-23116 GCA_036386615.1 Ardenticatenaceae bacterium | reverse complement strand
CCGCGCCTTCTGTTTGTCCAACCTCTAACTGATTCGTCTATAAGTGACTGCTCAGGCAGCACCGGATACGCGGCCGGAAACGATTCTCCCGCGCAATGGCTGGAGCGGGCTAGTATGAGAGATTTCGGCGCGGTGCTTGGACGGTTTGCCTAGAATTTGCACTTGTGTTAAGCTTCCGCTAATCTTCCATTAATGCTGCTCTCATTTTCGGCAGCGGAAGCGAGCCGCCGGATTTCCCCCAAATTGGCGGCGACAGGGCACGGTACGTACCCCCGACCATGCCGGACAAGGTAGAACGTTCCATCTCTACCACCCGCTAGTGCTCCAACCCGGTTGGAGTTGCACTAGCTATTCCCAACCCTATTCACACCGTCATTCCAGTTGCGCCCAGCCGCTTGGGTGCCAATGCGTTTACCATGTGCAAAAGCCAGAGTTTTTCGCCCGCGCGGCGAGGGCCTGCACTGAGCGACAATTCCGATTCCCGAACTAGAAAGGAGGGCCGAGCAAAGGAGCGAGGTCTATCGGTACGGGAACAGAGCTTTTGTCGGAAGGAATGAGCCGTCTTACCGGAGCGTAGCCGAGAGGAAGTTTTGACTGCCGTAGCATTGCCGGGCACCACTTTTTCGAGGATGTATGTTTGGAAGGTTCGGGTCGCGCGGGCCAGGTATGGCTAGGCGGCCACCGGGTTATCGTTCTTCCTCAGCGGAGTCGCTCTCCAACCATTTCCCAAGGAGGCAGAGAGTGTTACGTCGTTCATCTCCACGTTTTTCCCGCGTTCTATTGTTCCTGGCCCTCTGCGTCGTGCTCATCGGTGGCATCGTGGCTACCAGTGAAGTGAGCTTCGCGCAGGGTGGCCTTTCCGCCGAGGAGGCGCGCGCCCAGTTGGACGCCGCGACAGGCGGCCGACTGGTGACGAGCACCAAACGTGAAACCGGAAACCTGAGCATGGTCAGCGCTCCGAATGGGGCGGTGCTGGCCGCCGACGACACGGCAGCCCGACCGGAAGTGCGGGCGTCCGCGTTCCTGCAACGCTACGGTAGCGTGATGGGCATCCGCGACGCCGCGACCGAGTTGCGGGCCGTGAAGGTAGTGCCGGACGCTTTCGGCATGACCCACGTTCGCATGAACCAGTATTACAACGGCTTGCCCGTCTTCGGAGCGCAGGTCATCGTCCACATGAACGCGCAGGGCATCACCGGGGTGAACGGCAACTTCATCCCCAACATTAACGTGAACACCGCGCCCGCCGTCAGCCGCGAGGCAGCCCTGGCGGACGCCGGGAAGTCGGTCAGCACGGCGAACCCGAACGTTGAAGTGGTTCCCGCCGCCAGCAATCTGGCTATCTACCGCACGGGCCTGCTCGAAGGCTACGTGGGGCAGGATCACCTGGCCTACAACGTGGTAGTGGAAGGCGAGGGCGTGAAGGAGCAGGTGTGGATTGACGCGCAGACGGGCAAGGTGCTGAACCGCATCTCGTTGATTCACACGCATAACGGCAATCCGAACCGCCGCGTGTACACCCCTGAGTACGACCCGGAAAACCCGGATTCCAACGTGGTTCGCAGCGAGGGGCAGCCGCAGCTCGTCCCAGGGCATCCAGTGGTAGAGTCGCCAATGGACGACCTGTACGACTTCTCCGGCCAGACCTACTACTTCTTCGTCAATGGCTTCGATCATCACTCGTATGATGACAACGAGGCCATCATGCGAACGGTGTACCTGGTCAACGATGTCTGCCCCAACGCCTACTGGAATGGCGAGACCACCAATTACTGCCCCGGCTTTGACGCGGACGATGTCGTGGCGCACGAGTGGGGCCACGCCTACACCGAGTACACGCACGGGCTGATTTACCAGTACCAGTCGGGCGCGTTGAACGAGTCCTACTCGGACATCTGGGGCGAGACGATTGACCTCCACAACAACATGGATGACCTCCCCAACGACAATAGTCCCAGAACTGACGATCCTGAAGAGACGGACCCAATGACCCTGCCGAGCAGCGAGCGCTGGCTGGTGGGCGAAGACCTGACCGTAGCCTTGCAGCAGAGCCTCCTGCGTGACATGTGGCGTCCTGAGGCGGTGCGCGGTCCCTTTGGCGTGGTCCTCGCGGGCGACCCCGGGCAGGTCACTTCCGAAAATTACTTCTGCGGCACGACAGACGGTGGCGGTGTCCACACCAATTCAGGTGTGCCGAACCACGCCTTCGCCATGCTGACGGATGGGCAGACCTATAACGGCCAGACCGTGACAGGGCTGGGCTTCACCAAGACGACGCACATCTACTACCGCGCCATGACGGTCTATCAGGGGCCGTCCAGCAACTTCGCGGACCACGCCGACGCGCTGGAACAATCCTGCCAGGACCTGCTCGGCCAGCCGCTGACAGACTTCCTGCCTCTGACGGGGTCCGATTGGGGCGACCTCTCAGACGAGGTTATCACCGCAGCCGACTGTGCCGAGGTGGCGCAGGCAATGTTGGCGGTGGAGATGCGTGTAGACCCAGCCGTTCAATGCAACTACCAGCCGATATTGGCAAAGAGTCCGCCGCCCGTCTGCGGTGCCAACGAGCAGCCTACCCATGTGCTCGACGAGGCGTGGGACACTGACGCCACGCTGGAGGCGCTGGGTTGGACGTTGGGCCGGGCGCGTGCCGAAGCTCCCGAAGGCGACGCCTTCGAGGCCGAGAACTTCAACTGGGTGCTGACGGATTCGCTGCCGGACGACGAGGGTGGCGTGCCGCACGAAGGAAGGGCGCTCTTCGCAATTGACGACCGGAGCGCGGGCACCTGTACCCCCGGCCAGGGTGACGTTTCAGGCCACTTCTGGGTGGATAGCCCCGTCGTCGCCCTCACGGCGGACCAGACGCGAGTGCGCTTCGAGCACTGGGTCGCCACCGAGCTGGAATTCGACGGTGGCAACCTGAAAATCAGCGTCAACGGCGGAGATTTCCAGGTGGTGCCCGACGCCGCCTACGAATACAACCCGCCGAACTCCGACCTGGTCGCGAGCAACCCGCTTGGCGGCGAGCGAGGATGGTCCGGCACCGATGGCGGCAGCACGGGCGGCTCCTGGGGCACGACGGTTCTGAACCTGGCCCTCCTGGAGAATACGCCCGGTACCGGCGATGCCATCCAACTGCGATGGGACTTCGGCATTGACGGCTGTAACGGCATCACGGGCTGGTACGTTGACCGCGTACAGGTATACGCCTGCGAGGAAGGCAGCCCGACGGCCATCTCGCTGGAAAGCGTGGGCACGATGCCCGCGAACCGGACGATGCCGCTCGTGCTGGCAGGGTTCGCCCTGGCCGTCGCGGGCGCGGTAGTCGCGCGCCAGCGCCGCGCCACTCGGCGGTAAACCCGCCACAACGCTAGATGTCAGACGATGGCGTGCTCCCATAACGGGGGCACGCCATCCTTCCTGCTCTCACTATCCCCTTTCATCGCTTGGAAGTCACAAACCGTATTCAGGAGGCGAACCGTATGTCCAGAAAGTTGTATAGCGTTCTTGCAGCCATTGCCGTTATCGCACTCTGCGTTGTTGCCATTTCATCATTTGCCAGCGCGGGCACTGCTCGCGCATCCAGCGAGCCATTCCTCACGGAAGCAGGCGTCGCTCTCAGCGAGACGGAAGCGAACGAGCCGGATCGCTACATCATCCAACTCACGGACGCGCCACTCGCCAGCTATCGCGGCGGCATACGCGGCCTCGCGGCGACACAGCCGCGAGCGCGGGGCGAGGTCTATCTTGACCCTGATAGCGCGGCGAGCGTTGCCTACCTCGCGCACCTGGATCAACAGCAGACGCAGTTGATTGCGGGCATGTCGCAGACACTTGGCCGCCAGGTGGAGGTGGTTTTCCGCTATCAGTATGCCTTCAACGGCATCGCCGCCGTGATGTCTCCGGCGGAGGCGGCCCGCATCGCGGCCCTGCCGGGCGTGAAACAGGTAGTCCGTGAATATTACCGCTACATCCAGACAGACGCGGGGCCGGAGTGGATTGAAGCGCCCGCCATCTGGAACGGCACCAGCACGGGCGGGCTGCCCGGCACCCAGGGCGAGGGCATCGTCGTCGGCGTGATTGATACGGGCATCAACACCGACCACCCCTCGTTTGCGGACGTGGGCGGCGATGGGTACAACCACGAGAACCCACGCGGCCAGTTCTTTGGCCTCTGTGATCCGGTCCTCGGCCTCCCCTACTGTAACGACAAGCTGATTGGCGTACACAGCTTCGTTCCCGCTCCAGGCGCAGGCCCGGAAGACGACAACGGGCACGGCAGCCACACCGCCAGCACGGCGGCAGGCAACCACGTCACGGCCACCGTCAACGCGCCGACCATCTCTATTGAGCGCGTGCTGTCGGGCGTGGCCCCTCACGCGAACATCATAGCTTACAAGGCGTGCGCCTCCGTCCCAGCGCTGCCGCCGGAGGTTCCGCCGCCACCTGTTACGGGCACCTGCCCCATCTCTCAAATCCTCGCCGCCATCAACGTGGCGACGCTGGACCGCCCGGACGTTATCAACTACTCCATCGGCGGTCCCTCCAGCGACCCCTACGCCGACCTTGACGCCCAGGCGTTCCTGGCCGCGCGGGACGCGGGCATCTTCGTGGCGACCTCGGCGGGCAACTCCGGGCCGGGCGCGACAACGATTGGCTCCCCGGCGGATGCCCCCTGGCTCCTGGCAGTCGGTGCCACCACTCACAACCGCGCATTCCTCAGCGCGCTGGTGGATATGATGGGCGGTGACACAGACCCGCCAGCCGATATTCAGGGCAAGAGCTTCTCCGCAGGCTACGGACCCGCGCCGATTGTCTACGCGGGCGATTACGGCGACCCCTTCTGCGCGCTGGGCGCGTTCCCGGCGGACACCTTCAGCGGTGAGATTGTCGTCTGTGACCGGGGCAACGGCGTAGGACGCGTAGACAAGGGTCGTTCCGTACAGGCGGGCGGCGCGGGCGGCATGGTGCTCGCCAACGACGAGCCGAGCGGCGACTCCCTCGTGGCCGACCCGCATGTCCTGCCGACGGTCCACATCACCTACGAGGATGGGCTGCGCGTCAAGGCGTGGATTGCCACTGGCGACGGCCAGACGGCCACCATTGCCCCGACGGAAGCCGTCGAGGACGTAGGATTGGCTGACATCATGGCCTCGTTCAGCTCGCGCGGGCCGAACCCCTCGGTTCCCGACCTGCTCAAGCCGGACATCTCGGCCCCCGGCGTAGATATTCTCGCCGCCGTCAATACCGGCTTCCCGTACATCCTGCCGTCGGATCAGGGCGAATTCGGCCTGATTAGCGGCACCTCTATGGCAAGCCCGCACGCGGCGGGTTCGGCGGCGCTCCTCCGGGCGCTACACCCCGAATGGACGCCCGCCGAGGTGCAATCCGCGCTGATGACGACGGCGAGCAATGATTTCCTCCGCAAGGAAGACGGCGTGCGTATCGCCGATGCGCTCGATACGGGTTCCGGGCGCGTGGACCTGAGCAGGGCCGGGCGGGCCGGATTGGTGCTGGATGAGACGGTCGCGAACTTCGAGGCGTCGAATCCGGCCAACGGCGGCGACCCGAAGACGCTCAACCTCGCCAGCATGGCGAACAGCAACTGCGTCAATACCTGCTCGTGGACGCGCACCGTCACCAGCACACTTGACGTACCCGTAACGTGGACTGCGGTTTACCGGGCCGAGAACGGGTTCGCCCTGGAGGTCGTGCCGAACACCTTTACACTCGCCCCCGGTGAGGAGCAGACCATCGAAGTAACCGCCTACGTGAGCGGGGCCTCCATCGGCGACTGGATTTTCGCCGAAGTTCAGCTTGAGCCGAACGTTGATTCGGTCCCGGTTGCTCACTTCCCCGTTGCCGTCGTCCCGACGGGCGTGGCGGGCGCGTTCCAGCGCGTGAACATCGTGGCCGAGGAGTCGGTTGGCTCGGAGGTCGTCACGGCCACCAGCCCGGTCCAGGTAGACACGCTAGCCAAGAGCCTCTTCGGTCTCACGCCGGGGCTGCTCGTCGAGCGGCAGGTACCGCAGGACCCCACCCTCCTTGATCCCTACGATGCGCCGGTGGGCACCTTCTACGTCACGACCACCGTTCCGGCGGGCGCAAAGTTCCTCCTCGCGGAGATTGTAGAGACCACGTCGCAGGACATTGACCTCTTCGTCGGCACGGGCGAGACGCCAAGCGCGGCGACGGAGGTTTGCTCCAGCGCGACGGATGGGCCAATGGAGTCGTGCAAGATTGACGACCCCGAGGCGGGCACCTACTGGATTCTGGTGCAGAACTGGCTCACAGGCATGGGCCTGGATACGGTGGTGCTCCAGACGGTGGTCATTCCCGGCACCTATAACAATAACTGGGACGTGACCCTGAACAGTCCAATGCGCGGCGCGAGCAACACCACGCTCGACCTGACCGTATCGTGGGCCGAGCCGCAGATGGACCCCGGCGAGTACTGGTTCGGGTTGGCCGAACTGCGAACCGGGACGGAACCGAGTGCCAACATTGGCGCGCTCCTCGTCCGCATCCAACACGAGGGCACCCCGACCAGCATTACGCTGGGTGGGCTTGACACAACTACATCGGGCGGCGTGATGATGCCCTGGCTGGCCCTCGGCCTTCTGGGCCTGACCGCGCTGGGGCTAGCGGCGGCACGCCGCGTGCGCCGCAACCCAACGTCCTAGACCGTCTCCCAAGACGTTCCCGGCGAATTGCACACAAAGGAGGGGAAGAGCCACTTGGCTCCTCCCCTCCTTATTATACCGGGTAGATGTGCCACTTCACGAGGTTAGCGCATTTAGGTCTTTGCCCAATCTTACATCAAGTAAGTTCAAGTTACTTACTTGTCATCCTGAACGAAGTGAAGGATCCACCCAGCAAGGTTGCTCCTTGAGGCATTAACACACTTTGCGTCTTTGACCACTTGGCTGAATCTGTATGCTAATCTTGTGTACTCGTACAGCTAACTGGTGTAGTCGTACAATCAGGGCGTGGCGACGGATTGCGTGCTGCTTACAACGTCGGAGAAGTCAATCAGCGGCGTGGCTCCCGCGCCCTGGAAGATGGGCAGTTCGCCGTTCCAGCGTTGAAGCTGCTCGTAACGAATCAGGTCGGGCGTGATGCTTTCGGCTAGCAGGCCGTTGGCTTCGGCCTGAGCCTGGGCGCGCGTCAGTGTGGCGTCTGCCTCACCCTGGGCCGAGGCGCGGAGCGCTGCCGCGCGGCCCTCAGCTTCAACCTGATCCTGCTCGGCGCGGACGCGGGCCTGCTGAAGCTGGTACTCCTGCTGCTCGGCCTGCTGTTGCGCCGCGATTTTTTCGTCCAGAGCGCTCTGCAAGGCGGCGGGCAGATGCACCTCGCGGATGCCGAAGGAGACCATTTCCAGATGGCGGCGGTCAAATTCCTCGGTTAATTTTTCCGCGATGAGTCCGGCAATCTCGCCGCGCCGGGACGAGACAATCTCTTCCCAACCGTACTGCGCGGCGATGACGGGCACCTGTGAGCGCGTATATTGCCGTACCACGCGGTCCTCCACGATGGTGATGGGGGCACCGCCCCAATCCTCGTAGAGCGCTCCGGCCTCGCCACGTCGAACGCGGTATTGAATCACCACGTCCAGATTCAGTTGTTGGCCTTCGCTGCTCTGTACGCGGACGCTATCGTCGCCTTCAACCTGCCCCTCGCTTGTCTTCGACACCATCGAATAGGTCTGGATGGTGATGGGGTACTCCTGAATGGACTGCGTGAGCGGGTTGATGATCGCCCAGCCCGGCTCCAGCGCGCCCGTTGTGACTTTATGAGTCGCCTTGTCGAACAGGACGCCCACGTAGCCGGGGCGGATGTTCCGCCACGAGGTCAGCAAGCCGCACAGCAGCGCGACGCAGATGAAACCCGTGACGGCGAGGGTGCCCACGCGGGCGCGGGCGGCACGACTGAGGACGATTGAGTTATTCCCGACCATGATCTGACTCCTCTAGCTCTTGTTTGTCTTCGATACGTTCCGCGTCAGCCAAGCCGTTGTCGCTAGCATCGTCGAGAGCCTGCATCTGCTGGTGCCAGATGTGCCGGACGGTGGGGGCGAGTAACAGCCCTAGCTGCCAGGCGATGATAATCAGGAGGATTACCATCACCCCTTCCAACAGCGTAGGACTCATAGTTCACCTTTTGAATGGATATCCTTTCCTTGAGAGTTTGCGCGCATCACCAGACATGCAAAGATACCATACGCAGGTTGAAATTGGTGTGTTGCATCTGCTCTGCTCCTTGAGTGGCAGATTAACAAACAGGGTCGTCGGAGTTCCGATGCTGGTTAAGAGGCGAGGCGTACACAACTCGCCAGGACGTTCCATCATAAGGGGGCCTGAAACTTTATGTCAATAAAGGCCGACGGTATTCGCCCTTCAATGTAGGCTTTTGTCGGCCTTACTTGTCATAACCACACTCCGACCCCCACTTGGCCCGCCTGTCCTCCCCGCTGCACACCCCTTCTCATGAACCTCCTCCGCTACAACAAATACGCCATTTGTACGAACCATTCTATTAAGGATGGCTGAATCGTTTCAGCCCCTCTTCCAGTAACATACGAGTTGATATCGCGTACCACAATCAGGAGGCAAAATGCCAGGCATAACAAGACCCCGCACGTTACTCGTGCTGCTGCTGGCGGCAATCCTACTCTTGCAGGGTGGCGGCGTCTCCCACGCGCAAGGCACCATCCGCACCTTTCCGCAGACGGGCTACACCGTAGACAACGATGCCATCTGGAACTACTTCCAGGGGCGCGGCGGCGTGGACACCTTCGGCTACCCCGTGAGCCGGACCTTCCAGTTCCGGGGCCTTCCCGTCCAGATATTCCAGCGGAACATCATTCAGGTAGTGGGGCAGGTCGCCCGGCCCATGAACCTGCTGGACCCCGATCTCATGCCGCTGACGCGCTTCAATGGCTCCGTCTTCCCCGCCTACAACCCCAGCGTGGCGGCGCAGGCTCCCGCGCCCAGCACCTCGGACTACGGCACTGCCGTCACCTTCCACCTACGAACCACCGTGCCTAATGGGTGGAATGGCGTGCCAGTTGGCTTCTACGATTATTATTTCAGCGCGGCCCCGGCCAGCGCGGGCAACCTGCGCGTGCTGCTGGCCCTCGAAGTGTGGGGCTTCCCGACGAGCATTGCCATGCGCGACCCCGGCAACAGCAACTTTATCTACCAGCGCTTCCAGCGCGGCATCATGCACTACGACGCGACCACAGGCGTCACTAGGGGTATCCTGCTCGGCGATGCCTTCAAGAGCCTGCTAACTGGCTCGAACCTGCCAGCCGACCTCGCCACTGAACTCTCCGCCTCGCCCTTCCTGCGCCTCTATGACCCCAACCAGCCATCGGGACTCGCGCGGGAAGTGCCGTCCATTAATCCCCCCATCACGCGCGCCAACACCAACCTGAGCACGGCGTTCATGCCGGGCGGTGGGGCACCACTGGTTGATCAGGTGAAAATCTTCCTCGTGGCGCTCGAAGACAACGGGCAGTCCGGCCCAAGAATCGGCTGCAACGACAGCGTCGTCGGCGTGACGCGGATGATTACGCCGACCACGACACCCCTACGCGCCTCCATCGAAGAGTTGCTCTCCATCAAAGACCGTGACTATGGCGAATCAGGGTTCTACAACGCCCTGTACCAGTCGAACTTGCAGATTGAGAGCCTGACGCTGGAGAACGGAAAGGCAACGATTCGCCTCGTCGGCCAACTCCGAAGCGGCGGCGTCTGCGACGACCCGCGCATCAAGGCCCAAATCGAATACACGGCGCTCCAATTCTCAACCGTGACGCAGGTAGAAATCTTCGTCAACGGAACCCGCCTCTAACCCACCGTCATCCTACGCCACGCGCCCACTCTTCTATAGAGTGGGCGCGTTTCGTTAGGAATCCAGATGCACGCGGCAGTCAGTTTACAAGAACCTTGAAGTTACGTGTACGACTTCACGAGGCTAGCACACATCGGTCTTTGCTCATACGTGCGTCAAGTAAAGGCTAGGAACTTACTTGTCATCCTGAGCGAAGCGAAGGATCCACCCAGCAACACGCCTACCGTAGAGCGTTAGCACGTTGCGCCCTCCCTTCGTGCTTGGGCCAACCTGTATGCCAACCTAGTGTATTCGCACACTTATATTATAGGCTATATGGCATTCATCTCCTGCTATACTGGCCTTCTCTTGCTTGCCAGTACTGGCCGTTACTGGCCTCTACTGGCCTCCCCCCTCTCCCACTGTCCCACAGCCCCATTCTTAATAAGGCACATCGGCAACATGAACGTTCTGTAATCTGGATTTTCATGCAATTTGTCGTGGCCCTGTGCTAGAGTGGCAAGGCTGGGCGCAATGCCTCGTTTAATGCCTTTGGATGCCTCGTTAGACCCTGCAACCGCCACCTCCTCAACTCGATACCGCAGCACAAGGACCGCCTGCTATGGAACCGCAGAATATCGTCGTCCGTGGAGCCAGCCACCACAACCTCAAGTCCCTCAACGTCTCGATTCCCCGCAACAAGCTAGTCGTCATCACGGGCGTGAGCGGCAGCGGCAAGTCCACCCTCGCCTTCGACACCATCTACGCCGAGGGGCAGCGCCGCTACGTGGAGAGCCTGTCACCCTACGCGCGGCAGTTCCTGGGGCAGATGGAGAAGCCAAAGGTGGATTACATCGGCGGCCTCAGCCCGGCCATCGCCATCGAGCAGAAGACCGTCAGCAAGAACCCGCGCTCCACCGTCGGCACCGTGACGGAGGTGATGGACTACCTGCGCGTGCTCTACGCGCGCATAGGCACCGCGCACTGCCCTGAATGCGGGCGCGAGGTCCACGCGCAGAGCGCCCAGGAGATAGCTGACCGTCTGCTGGCCCTCCCGCCCGGCACGCGCTTCCAACTGCTCGCCCCCGTCGTGCGCCAGCGCAAGGGCACCCACGCCGACGTACTGGAACAGGCGCGGCGCGATGGCTTCGTGCGGGCGCGCGTGAACGGCGAACCTATAGAGTTGAGCGAGAAGCCGCCCTCCCTGGCAAAGACGAAGAAGCACACCATCGAACTCGTGATTGACCGCCTGCGCGTGCCCGAATCGCCGGACGATGTAGACGAGTTCACCGCCCGCCTCGTAGACTCGGTAGAGACGGCGCTGCGGGCCAGCGAGGGCATGGTCGTAGTGGACGTACAGGGCGGCGAGGAGTTGGTGATGAGCGAGCACCACGCCTGCGCCCACTGCGGCGTCAGCTTCCCCGAACTCTCGCCCCAACTCTTTAGCTTCAACTCGCCGCTCGGCATGTGCCCCGAATGCAACGGCCTCGGCGTCCACATGGCCGTAGACGCGGAGCGCATCGTCGCGGACCCCATGCTCTCCATTTTGGACGGCGCGACGCGCTGGTACGGCAACCTGCGGAAAAAAGATACCAAGATGTGGACCGGCAGCGTCTACACCATCGCCGAGCACTACGGCGTGGACCTCGAACTCCCCTGGAATGAGCTACCCCAGCACTTCCGGGATGTGCTGCTCTACGGCTCCGGCGACGAGAAGATTCGCTTCAAGTACAGCAGCGAGTGGTCCGAAGGAAGCTGGCAGGGCGAGAGCGTCAAGGTCGTCAAGGGCATCGTCCACCACATCAACCGCCTCTTCCACCAGACCCGCTCCGAGGGCGCGAAGAACTACTACCAGCAGTTCATGAGCGAGCAGCCCTGCCCCGCCTGCAACGGCGCGCGTCTGCGGGCCGAGGCACGCGCCGTCACCGTCGGCGGGCGAACGCTCACGGAGGTCGGCGCAATGGCGATTGACGAGGCGCACGCCTGGGCGGTCAGCCTCTTCGCCCAACTGGACGAGGAATCGCTGGAAATCGCGGGCGAAGTCCTCAAGGAGATCCGTGACCGTCTCCAGTTCATGCTCAACGTCGGCCTGCACTACCTGACGCTGGACCGCGCGGCGGGCACCCTCTCCGGCGGCGAGGGGCAGCGCATCCGCCTCGCCTCGCAGATTGGCTGCGGGCTGGTCGGCGTCCTCTACATCCTCGATGAGCCTTCGATTGGCCTCCACGCCCGCGACAACCGCGCCCTGCTGAACACCCTCCTGCAACTGCGCGACATGGGCAACACCGTCCTCGTCGTCGAGCACGACGCCGAGACCATGCACGAGGCCGACTGGATTCTGGACCTGGGGCCGGGCGCGGGCGTACTCGGCGGGGAACTCGTGGCCGATGGCACCCCCCGCGCCGTCGCCGCCAACCCGCACTCCATGACGGGCAAGTACCTGAGCGGCGAGCGCGTCATCGCCCGCTCCAACGGCTACGAGCGCCGTGAGCCGCAGGGCTGGCTCACCGTTAAAGGCGCGCGGCTGCACAACCTGCAAAACGTCACCGCCCGCTTCCCCCTCGGCATGATAACCTGCGTCACGGGCGTGAGCGGCAGCGGCAAGAGCAGCCTCGTCTCCGAGACGCTGGAGCCTGCCCTCGCACGCGCCCTCAACCACGCCGAGGCGCAGCCCGGCCCCTACGACCGCATCGAGGGGCTGGAGCACCTGGACAAGGTCATCAACATCACCCAGGACCCCATCGGGCGCACGCCGCGCTCCAACCCCGCCACCTACGTCAACGTCTTCGACGAGATACGGCAGGTCTTCGCCTCCACGCCCGACGCCAAGGCGCGCGGCTACCAGCCGGGCCGCTTCTCCTTCAACGTGAAGGGTGGGCGCTGCGAGGCGTGCGGCGGGCACGGCCTGCGCCGCGTCGAGATGCACTTCCTGGCCGATGTCTGGGTGACGTGCCGCGAGTGCAAGGGCAAACGCTACAACCGCGAGACCCTGGCAATCAAGTACAGAGGCAAGACCATCGCCGACGTGCTGAACATGGACGTGCAGGAGGCGCTGGCCTTCTTCGAGCACCACAGGAAGATTGCCCGCGTCCTTCAGACACTGCACGACGTTGGCCTGGATTACGTGAAGCTGGGGCAGAGCGCCACCACCCTCAGCGGCGGCGAGGCGCAGCGCGTGAAGCTGGCGAAGGAGTTGAGCCGCGTCGCCACCGGAAGGACGGTTTACATCCTGGACGAGCCGACGACGGGCCTCCACTTCGCGGACGTGCAGCGCCTGCTCGACGTGCTGCATCGCCTCGTGGACGCGGGCAACACCGTCATCGTCATCGAGCACAACATGGATGTCATCAAGAGCGCCGACTGGCTCGTGGACCTCGGCCCGGAGGGCGGCGAGGGCGGCGGCTACCTCATCGCCGAGGGCCGCCCCGAAGAAGTAGCGATGACCGAGCAGAGCTACACCGGGCAGTTCCTCCGCGAGGCCCTGCTAGAGACGCTCGCAGAGATGGTGGCTTGAGTGCTATAAATCTTTACACAATTTGGTAGTCCTAAATTGTGAAGCTCCCAGCCTGTGGCCGGGGCTTCTGAAGCGGATTTTTAGGCCGCGCGGGGACAGATTCCCCACACGGCTTGTATAAAACAGAGCCGCCACTTAGTGATAAAAGCGCCTAAATTATGACTGTTTTGGATAGCACGTGAGTGAGAGAAGACGTGTGATGTAGAGGCGTAGCAGTATCAAAAGAGATGGGTGAAATAGCGGCTCCTCATAGAAAGTGACTAAAACAACCCTTCGAGAATTTGTCGTCAAGCATTTGCAAACCGCCTACCTAGATGAAATACGCCAGCTGCTGCAATGAATCCACACTGCGACCCCGTATGCTAAGACCAACCCCAGCTTTCCTCGAAATTTCTAACAACAGATTCGATGTGGAAAACCAAATCTAGTAATGCGAGAAAAAGCCAACAAAGAAAACTGGCTGCCACAGGTAGGGCCAAGTCAGGCAGGACGCCTTTTACGTCTAAAGTACCGAAAGCTAATAATAGTAGAAGTGACAACCCTAGTAGAAATATCAGCGGAAGTAAACTTTTGAAGTGGAAAAGAAGGATGTAGTGACCAATCTGAAATACGTTTATATTATCCATACTCGTTTCCATCCTTAACAATGTTGACAACAAATGATGATAATATACTGCCTTCTCCCCATCGTTCTTCCTCAGCCTTTCAACAATTTCTTCCACTATACCCGACCCTTCATTCTCCCACACGTTATACTCTTGTGGCATATCTTTCATCCTAAGATTGCCCAGGTACCATAATAGTTCATCAAAATCATCAATCATGCCTTCAAGTTCGTCTGAATGCCCATAAACAAGCTCTCTCAGTTTATCAACTTGCGCCACAAAATCATCGTACGCTTGGCTCTTTATCTGTTGCTGAAGCTGAATTGAGTATATCCGAATTGCTATAAGCAAACCGATAAGGGCAGCTATAGCTTGAGACGCTGCCGAATATAATTGGGTTATCGCAGCATCTGATACATACAGCCAATCATTCAGACCGAGGAATGTTGACCCAATGGTTGTGATAACAAATATTCCTACGACAAGTCCAACTTGGTTCCGCGTCGTAGTCGCTGCCACCAATACTCGCCGGAGTCTTGAAGGTCCGATAAAGAAACTATACTTATATTCAAACCTTTCATATTCCTCTTCCTGCTGCTCGGCTTGTCTAGCACTACTCTCACTTGTGTAACCGCGATCTAGACTCTCCTGTTTTATAGTAACATCTTCATCGGACTCTGGCAGTGCATCTCTTACTTGATGAAGATGGCAGTACAAACTTCCACTCCGAGCAGGAAGCTTACAACTTTGTCCCTTCTTAGTGACACCTCTACACTTCTCCATAACCCAAACTCCAATTCACCTCTATATATCTCGTTGTCACTTATACGGTTGTCAGCATTGCTTACACAGAAGCCATGCCACTCATGGTGTATTATGCACTCGGCTATCGTGCTCTGGTGATAGTGGCAGGCGCACCACCTCCCCTTGTCATGCTGAACGTAGTGAAGCATCCACCCAGCACGTAATAACTACTCACGTGATAGTATGCGCTCGAATCATGTTGGCTCAATTGCACAAGAAGTGCTTCACCTAAACCGATCCAGCGTCCGCGCAGGCGGACGCTCGGCTGCAAGCCTCTAGCAGCGACTGAAGTCGCGCCCCGCCTACGCAAATCATCTTATACCCCCTGAGCGTAACCGCAAGCAAAGCACGTCAAGCACGCACATGAACTCCCCAGAGGGGAGTGGCGAAACTCATAGCCGAGGGTGGAGCCGCGCGCCGTTCGCGGCGTAACCCTTGGCGGCATATTAAAGGAACCAATTATGCTCGTGGCACGTCTAACTTCAAAAGAAAGGCGTCATCCTTTACAGCCATCGCGTATCTGCTAGCAAAGTGACCTGATGCAAAGAGCAATTCTCGTTTGCCTCATGCTCGTTGGCGTGTTGTCAGTCCTGATGGCTTGTGGTAACTCTTCTGTAGACACGGTGCGTCAAGACTCCGTTTTCTTCCCACAGAAGCAACGAACAGAGGGCGGGGCGCAGGAGAACACACTGGACCTGCTTGATGGTCAGCTAATCTTGGTGGGAAGCTGCCTCCGCGTTGAGGCTCCGGAAACGGACCAAACTTACCTACCCGTCTGGCCGCCGGATTACACCCTCCACACCGAAGACGAGGGAATTGAGGTTCTAAATGGAGACGGCCAACCAGTGGCTCGTGTAGGAGAAGAGGTACATCTGAGCGGAAGTTCCATCCTCTACAGGGTAGGCGGCGTGCCAATGGCTGAACCTGTGCCTGACGAACTACTCGACGACTGCGGCGGGCCTTGGTTGATGGTAAAGAGCGCCGAGACCCGGACCTCATTCCGCCACAGGCTCCATAACACTCCCACTTGTGAACTTCCTCTCCAATTCCCAGATTATTACTTTATGTCAATAAAAGCCTACATTGATAGCTCTTCAATGTAGGCTTTTGTAGGCTTTGCTTCACATAACGTCGTCTCGGCACCCGTACCCGCTACGCCTCAGTCAGCGGCGCGATAGCCGAGCCTGCCCCTCGTCACAGCAATCAGCAGCAGCGCCGCCACCCCATACGCATCGGCCTGAACGCGCCAGCCTAACTCGCCCGCTCGCCCCACTGCTCTCGCGCCAACTCAAGCAGGCGGCGCGAGTTGTGATACGCCACGCGAGTGATGGCCTCCTCTATCGGCCACCAGCGCGCATCGTCCACCTCCGACAATTGCGGAACCGCCTGCCCGGACTGGTACTTCATCAGAAAATAGTCTACCTGCTTCTGCCGCCGCTGCCCAGCCGTGACGCGAAACCAGTACTCGACCCTCTCAAGCGGGCCAAGAATCGAAGCAGTGATGCCCGTCTCTTCCGCGACCTCGCGCAGCGCTGCCGCACGCGCATCCTCGCCCGGCTCGATGCGGCCCTTGGGCAAGCCCCATCGGTGGCGGTTGTGAGTGGCAATGAGCAGTGCCTCCAGCCCCGAACTTCCCTGGCGCAGCACCACGCCCCCCGCCGAGCGCACGATGTTCAGTTTGGCATTCGATGGTTTGGGCATACCGCACCGGCTGACGAGAAATGATTAGGATACCTTAGCAAATATAGCAGACAATGGGCCAGCGCCGCCAGCCCAAACAAAAAGACCCCACGTTCGCGGGGTCTCTTCGCTCGGCAGGCACCTTAAACCGTGCCCGGCGTCCCGCTTCTCCGCTTGAAGCGCACCAGATACACGTCCTGCGTGCCGCCATCCGCTGTCGGCGTTGCTGGCTCCACCGTATCCAGTTCCCACCCCTCGGCCTGGAACCCTTCCAGCACCTCATCACTCGGTGGCTCCAGCATCGGCTCCTCGCGGTACTCCCAGCCCGGCTCCATTGTGTCAGTCATCGTCTCTCACCTCTCCTCGGAAGGTTGATTATCGGGTCACGTCTCACTCGCGGTGCCGAACGAGCACGCGGATGCGCTCGCTCTCCGTCCGGTTGCCCGCCGCGTCATACGCGACGGCATACAACTCCAACTCGCGCTCCTCCCCCTCTGGGATGGACGGCTGGGCATCCTCCATCGTCCACCGCACATTATACGTTGACCGTGCCGTGTTGAAGAGTTGCCCGTTGACGTAAAACTCCACCCGGTCCAGCGTGATGTTGTCAGTTGCGTTGGCCTGCACGTTGAGCCAGGAATCACCCCCTAACTCGTAGTCTGTATCGGCGTAGGGGTAAGTAATCTCGACAGTCGGCGGCGTATTGTCTATCGTCGCCTGCACCGTCGCCACCTGCTGGTTGCCATTGCGCGACAGCACGATGAGTTGTAGCGTGTACAACCCATCCGCGAAGCCGCGCGTGTCCCAGAACTCCAGATTCTGGTTGCGGCGTGTCTCGTAATGGTCCGGCCCAATCTGAATCCAGGACGAGGGGTCCAGCCCCTGCCCGAACTGCACCCGGTAGAGCCGGAAGTTGCTCACCTCGTTGCTGGTCCAGGTTCCCGTCGGGTTATCCGTACTCGTAATGAAGGTCTGCGCCCTGATGGACGGCACGAAAGCGCTGCCTTCAATGGGCGTGATGTCCCGCACGTACCCGTAAGCGGCGGGACGCTCAATCGAGATAGGTCCACCACCCACCGCCGGGCCGTAGGAGGCATCGTAGGCGACAGGCGGAAGCGGCATCTCGTTCTGCCGCGCCCAGTCCTCGGCCTCCGGCGGCACCATCATGAAGACCTGCTCGCGCACCTCGCTCTCAGGACAGTAGATGGTCGCCAGCCGCCCGCTGTCGCCACAGATACGGAACGCCTGATGCAGGGTATCGGGCGTCGTCGGCTGCGTCCCCTCGATGAAGATTTCGGTCCTCGTCTCCGGGCAGTTCGGCGTCGGCAGCATGCCGCTGGTCTTGCAGATTTCCGCCTGCACCATGCCGGGCGGCACCGGGAATGGCTCGGCGGGCAACCCCTCGTGCAGCGCAATCATGGAGCGCTGCCAGATGGGCGCGGCGACGGAGCCGCCCGGCGCTTCCTGACCCATGTCGTGATAGTCTGCGTTGCCCACCCAGACCCCCGTGACGTACTGTGGCGTGAAGCCGAGCGTCCACCCGTCGCGGAAGTCGTTGGTCGTGCCCGTCTTGGCGGCGGCGGGGCGGTCAGGCAGACGAAGCGGGTTGTCCTCGGCAAAGGCGGGCAGGCGCGCCTCGTTGTCGCTGAGGATGTTCTGCATCAGGTAGGCATACTGCGGCGAGACGATTTCCCGCGCCTGCGGCTCAGTATACGAATAGAGCATATTGCCCAGCGCATCGTCCACCCGCAGGATGGCGACCGGATCCAGTTCGCGGTAGCCGGGACGAACCTGAAGGTCCGGCACTGGCTCACCCGCCATGACACCGTTGTTCGCCAGCACGCTGAAGGCATAAGTGTGGTCGAGCAGCGTCACCTCGCCACCGCCAAGCGTGAGCGAGAGGCCGACCTCATCGGCGTTCAGCGTGTTGATGCCCATGCGATGCATCAAATTGACGACCTGCTCCTTGCCGACCTGATCCATCAGCTTGACGGCGGGAATGTTGAGCGACTGGCCCAGCGCACTCCGCAGCAGGACTGGACCGTTGTAAGTCCGATAATAATTCTCCGGCACATACGGCTCGTTCGGGTAGTCGCCAAAGACGGTTCGCACGTCCCAGATGAGGGAGGCGGGCGTGTAGCCGTTCATGAAGGCGGCCAGGAAGGTATAGGGCTTGACGCTGGAGCCGGGCTGGCGCGGGGCGAGCGCCATGTTGATTTCCCCGTCTATCTCGGCATTGTTGTAGTCGAGCGACCCCACCATCGAGACAATCTCGCCTGTGCGGGGATTGATAGTGACGACGGCGGCGTTGGTCGCGTCCACCCCCTCGGCCTGCATCGCCGCGATGTGCTCGCGTGCGAACTGTTCCTGTTGCTGGAACACCTCGTAATCGAGTGTCGTGTAGACGGTGAGGCCACCACTATAGAGCAGTTCCGTGCCAAATTTCTCTTCCAGAAGCCGCTGGACGTAGATGGTGAAATGGGGTGCTTTGTATTCAGAGGCGGTAGGGCGCACGAGGTTATCCAGAACAGGTTCCTCAAGCGCCTCCTCGTACTCCTCCTCGGTCAGGTAGCCCTCTTCCAGCATACGGCCCAGAACGATGCGCTGCCGCTCCACCGCCGCTTCCGGCTCCGTGAAGGGGTCGTAGACGGCGGGTAGGTTAGGCAGCATCGCCAGCATGGCCGATTCCGCGACGGTAAGCTGGGAGACATCCTTGCCGAAGTAGGTAGCCGCCGCCGCCTGAACCCCGTAGGCGCGCCGCCCATAGTTGATGGTGTTCAGATACCATTCCAGAATCGTATCTTTGTCATACTGCTGCGAGAGTTGGATGGAGAGGATGACCTCTTTGATTTTGCGCTCGTAGCTCTGCTGGGACCGCTCTTCCGGGTCAATCGCCACGTTCTTGATGAGTTGCTGCGTGATGGAGGAGCCACCCCCCACAATCGTACCAGCCTCAAAGTTTTGCAGGGCGGCGCGGGTGATGCCGCGCACATCCACGCCGGGGTTCTCGTAGAAGGTTTTGTCTTCAAGGGCAATGGTCGCCTGTCGAAGATGCAGCGGAATCTGTTCGAGCGGCACGACCTGACGGTTGCCGCCGCGCGGGTCGTAGACCTCCCACAGCAGGTGTTGGCCCGTGCGGTCATAAATCTTGGTGGTCTTGAAGGCGCGCTCCGTCCCCTGCTCAACCGATTCGGGTGGCGGAAGCTCGCCCTCGTAGAAGTTCGCGGCGTAGAAGGCGACACTCGCGCCTACCGTATCCTCGACAATCTCGTCTACCCAGGAGGGCGTTTCCTCCCGAAGGTAGAGATAGCCGACACCTGCCAGAGCAGCAGGCACCGTCACCAGAAAGAAGGAGACGATGAAGAGGCTGCTCAGGATGGCGAGGCCAATACGGATGAGCGGCGCGTGATTGGGTTGGCGGCGACGCTGGCGGCGGGCCAGCAGAATCGCGCGATTGGCACGACGAGCCATAGGCAAAACACTCTGGAAATCAGCAGGCAATTGCTGCTGGTGGGGTTGGGATGGCAAGAAGAGAGCCAACAGGCATGGTAGCACGCGGCAGGGTGTAGACCAAACAGGCTCCCAGATTCAGGCGCAGGCAGCGAGCTTCGGGTGCCACATGCCTGTAGTCCCCCACATTTCCCCACACTGGAAAGGATGAAGGATGAAGGATGAAGAACGGCCAACGACGAGGAGCGTCGGAGTGAGCCACATTGGGCCACTTCCGGCGCGGTTCCGGGGCCGCAAACGGTAGAGGTGGGAGAAGTTGACAATAAAAGGGTGTACATTTATGTACATCGTGAATTTCATGTACATGAGGATTGATGGTTGCAGGCGAGTCGGGGGTGCAACAGACAGAGATAGAGGTGGAGGGGAGGGCGGAAAGTGCCCCGCGTTGGTACTCCAAATCGGGATTGTAGCGCGCATGACTGAAGCATGGAGTGATTGACATTCGAGCCGCTACCATGCACGTTTCAAGCAGGAGCGCGACGGGGGAAGGATGAAGGATGAAAACAGGCGAGGGAGCACGGCTTCGCCGAGAGGGAGTGAGTGCATTACCTGCGGCAGGCGCAGCAGGCATGAAGGTAACAAAGGCCGACATATTCTTCTCCTGAGTCTCAAGTTAAGGGCGTAAATCAGCACAGATATTATATGAACAAAAATGCAGTCCGTCAAATGCCAGATTGGTTTTACCGTTTCTCGACGACGAGCAGATGGGAGAGGCCGATGGCGCGCAACGGAGTAGCTTCGAGGGTATAGGTGGCGGCGCGGAGCAAGCGGCCCAGCGCCGGGCGGCGGTAGACGATGTTGTCGTAGCCGGGAAAGACCTGCGTGTGATGCACGACGGTAGCGGGCAGCCCCTCAAAGAGGGCGCGCAGGCCGCGTGCCGTGTAGGCGCGAACGTGGGGCGCGAGGCGGTTGCGGAAGGCATCGGGCAGGTAATTGACCCCGAACTTGTTGCCGAAGTGGTACTCGCCCTGCCAGTAGATGCCGTGCGTCTCGAAGAGCCAGAGGCGGTTCGGCACGAAGATGACGGCGCGCCCACCCGGACGAAGCACGCGAACCATCTCGCGCGCTGCCACTTGGTCATCGCCGACATGCTCCAGCACCTCGTGCGAGAGGGCGAGGTCGAAGAAGTTATCCGAGAAAGGCAGCGGCTCGGCGGCGACTACGGCGTGGTTGCGCGCTGCCGCCTGCCGGGCGCGGGCGAATTCGTACTCCGTGCCTGCGGCCAGTTCGACCTTCGGCCCGGCGGCGCGCATCTGCTCCAGGTAGAGGCCCATACCTGTGCCCACGTCCAGCACGCGGCGGGCCTCGTTCAGACGGCCCCATTGACGAATCATCTCAAGGCGGCGGTTCTGCCCCGCGCGCCAGACGTAACTCGGCTCACCCAGGCGGGCGGCATCTTTGCTAGGTTGGGTCATACGGTTCCATAGAGGTATGGCGACAAGGATTGAAATGGCGTGCAGCGAAGGTCCAACGCGGGTATAATATAGGCAACAGGCAAAAGGCACAGAACGAGCAGCACGCCAGGGGTTGAAACCCCAGGCTGATAGTTCAAGTACGCTAAAGCGCACTTCAAGCGCTTTTCCCTGATTATTTTGTAACTTTCATGAGCCGACTTGAACTCTAGCCTGGGGCGTCAATCCCAGGCGGCACCATCAGATGCTGACTATCCTCGCCATCTTCTATAACCTGCTCATCGCCCTCTATCACGCCATCACCCCGGTTGGGCTATGGCGCTTCCGGGCGCTGCGCCCGCGCGCCGCCCCAGACCCTGCCACCGCGCCCACCGTCGCCGTGCTCGTGCCCATGCGGAACGAGGTCCAGAACGCGAGCCGCTGCCTCCACGCGCTCCTCGACCAGAGCTACCCCGCTTCCAGGTACGAAATCATAGCGATTGACGACGGCTCCACGGACGGCACCACTGAGCTACTGGAGGGCATCCGCGCCAGCCGCCCCGAAGGCGCACACCCGCGCCTGCGCCTCCTGCGAACGCCGTCGCTACAGGAGGGCTGGACGGGCAAGAGCCAGGCGCTCTGGTGGGGGTCGCAGGCCGCCCCGGACAGCGCCCATTGGCTCCTCTTCGTGGACGCCGACACCTTCCTCGCGCCCGAAGCGCTCTCCACCGCCGTGCGAGAGGCCGAGGCGCGCGGCCTGCACATGCTTTCCCTTCTCCCCTTCGAGGAGCTAGATAGCTGGTGGGAAAAGGTCATCGTGCCCGTCTCCCTTCTGCAACTGCTCAAGAGCGTCAACCTCTCCGCTATCAACGACGACCACCGACCCGACGCGGCGGTTGCCAGTGGTCAGTTCATCCTCGTGCGCCACGATGCCTATCATGCCGTCGGTACCCACGAGGCGATTCGTGGCGAGATAGTGGAGAGCGTCGCCCTGGCCCGCCGCCTCCGCGCGCGCGGCTACCTCGTGCGAATGGAAAACGGCTTCCAGTTGGCCCATTCCCGCGTCTTCCGCAACTTCGAGGAGCTTTGGGAGAGCTACCAGCGCAGTGGTGCTGCCCTCTACTGGGGGTCGCTTCCCGCCGTCGCCTTCAACACGCTAGCCATCGCCTTTCTCGACGGACTGCCCTTCCTCTGGCCCTGGATTGCTCTCCGGCGTGGGCGCTCCCGCCGCCGCTTCTTCTCGCTGCTCGCCGCCTCGCTGCTGCCACCCCTCGCCCTGCTCTACCAGCGCCTCCGCAGCGCCCGCCATTTCGGCCTCTCCGGCTGGTACGCCTTCACCCACCCCATCGGCGTTGCCATGACCCTCGCCATCACGAGCAGCGGCCTCCTGCGCCTGCTGTTGCGCCGCCCTATCATCTGGAAGGGCCGCGAGTATTCGCCAGTGCGCTCCACGCGATAGCCGCCGCAATTCGAGTGAGCGCATCCATCTACATAAGGAGAGATTCAAATGCCACAGTTTACGGTTAATCCGCACCGCTTTGACCCATACAAGAACTTCAAGTTCCGGGTTAAGTGGGATGGCCGCTACGTCGCCGGAGTGAGCAAAGTGAGCGCGCTGAAGCGCACCACGGAGGTGATTTCCCACCGCGACGGTAGCGAACCGAGTAGTAGCCGAAAGACGCCCGGTAAGACGGAGTTTGCGCCCATCATTCTGGAGCGTGGCATCACGCATGACACGGCGTTTGAGCAGTGGGCGAACAAGGTCTGGAACCTTG
>DASVVH010000462.1:0-16726 GCA_036386615.1 Ardenticatenaceae bacterium | reverse complement strand
ACCCTGCGCGAGATGCTGAACGGCACCCAGCCCGTCGCCATTCTTCTCACCCATACCCACCATGACCACATCGGTGCGCTGGACGAGATGCGTGCCACTCTCAACGTCCCCCTTATGGCGCACACCGGGCCGCACGTTGGAGGGTTAACCCTCGATACGGACCGCACCCTCGCGGAGGGCGATACCGTAGCCGTCGGCGAGCACACCCTACGCGTCTACTACACCCCCGGCCATACAGAGGACATGCTCTCCTTCTATCTCGAAGGGAGCCACCGCGCCATCGTCGGGGACACCATCTTCGCGGGTGGGCCAGGCAAAACGTGGTCCGCCGAGGGCTTCCAGACGACCCTCGCAACCCTGCGCTCCGTCATCCTCTCCTGGCCCGACGAGACCATCTGCTACGCGGGTCACGGCCCGCACTTCCGCCTCGGCGACAAGCGCGCCGCCATTGAAGCCTTCCTTCGTAAGGAGCATGGCACCTTTTACGGTGATGCCTCCTGGGAAATGTAGTGGGCGGTGGACGGTGGACGGTAAATGGCGGCCACAATACCATCGAGATAGAAGTTAGGCACACCCTCAGAAGCACACTTCAATCTGAAGCTGCGCCGTTCGCGGCGAAGCCGATAGCCGCATAAACATCATCCACCGTGAGGACAGGATGGTCCTTCAGAATTTCTTCAATCCTCATTCCTCCGGCCAACTTGCGTAGAATATGGTCGACTGTGATACGTGTCCCTTTGATCACGGGCTTGCCGAACATGATGCCGGGGTTGATTTCTATGCGGGCGTGAGTCATTCTTCCCTCTTTGTCCTCCTGCCAGACGGGCACGGAATTTGCAAGCGTCACTAAAATATACCGTAGGTTCGTGCCGCGTGCTATCCCGCTACTCAGCAGGTCAGCCGCAGCACGGGAGTACCACTGAACCATAGAAAGGCACGATACGCATGTTCTTTTTCGATCCGCTCTATCTGGTCTTCGCCCTCCCGGCCCTGTTGTTGGGCATGTGGGCGCAGTTCAAAGTAAAGAGCGCCTTCAGCAAGTATTCGCAGGTTCGCACCGCGCGCGGCGTGACGGGCGCGCAGGTTGCCCGCTACCTTCTCGACTCCGAGGGACTGAACACCGTCGCCGTCGAGGAGACGCAGGGCATGCTCAGTGACCACTACGACCCGCGCGGTAAGGTGCTGCGCCTCAGCCCCGAAGTCTATCGGGGCAATAGTGTCGCGGCGGCGGGCATCGCCGCTCACGAGATGGGCCACGCCCTACAGGACGCGCAAAACTACGGCTTCCTCGGCCTCCGCAGCGCGATGGTGCCCAGCGTCCAGGTTGGAAGCTGGCTCGGCCCACTCATCTTCATCGGCGGCATTGTCATTGGCTGGACGGGACTCGCCTGGCTGGGCGTCATCCTCTTCGGCGCAACGGCAGCCTTCGCCTTCGTCACCCTCCCGGTGGAGTTCGACGCCACCAGCCGCGCCAAGCGTCTGCTCGTGGAACGCGGCATCCTCGTGGAGCAGGAGATGGCGGGCGTGAACGGCGTCCTCGACGCTGCCGCCCTCACCTACGTCGCGGCGGCGCTCCAGGCCATCGGCACCCTGCTCTACTACGTCTTCCTCCTCACCGGCTTTGGCCGCCGCGACTAACATCGACAACTGACCACACAAAAACGCCGAGGCTCCAGCCTCGGCGTTTCTATTTCCTCGCAAACCTCTTTCCAAGAGTCCGCGACTGCCGTTATCTCACATCCCACATCCCGCATCTCGTATCCCGCATCCCGCTTACGGTGCCAGCGTCACCCCTACGCTGCTCAGATGCACCGTCCCGTTGAACGCCTGGCTGGGGTCGCGCACCACAATTCGCCCCGGCCCCTCGCTCGTCACCTCGTAGGGAACGTCCACGCTGAAAGTGCCCGGCTGGCCCAGGTCCGGCGCGTCCACCGTAATCGTCCCGCGTCCGACATAGTTACCATCCACGTCCATAATGTCCACCACCAGCGTCTGCTCGAAGCTGGCGAGCGCCACCCCCTCGATGTGAACCGTCCCGCCACGAATCACATCGCCGGGCGCAGGCTCGAAGATAGCAATCCGCTCAGGTTCCGGCGTCACGGGCACGATGTTCGGGCTTCCACTGTCGGCGAGCGTCACGCCCACCGAAGAGAGGTGCGTGATGCCCCCATCGCGCGGGCTTTCGGCGAAGACCTGAATGAAAGCGTTCTGCTCGCCGGAAACAGTGAACGGAATCTCTACCTCGAACGGGCCGCGCGTCCCGATGTCTGACTGAATCGTCGTCGGCTCCAGCGCCAGTTCCGTGCCGTCTGCCGTCACCAGCCGCACCACCAGCGTCTGCTCGAAGGTCGGGTCCGCCTCGCCACGCACGCGGATGGGACTGAGCACGCGCGAGCCGGGGCCGGGTTCCAGAATCAGGATAACCTCGTCGGGACGCTCCGGCAGCTCCACCGTCGCGGCGGTGGAGCTAGGTGCCACCGTCGCCGTAGCAGGCGGCACCGTTGCAGTGGCGCTGGGCGCGCTGGTGGCGGTTGCCGTTGGGTCAATGTCCGTGACGACCACCACCGTCTCCGTCGCGGAAGCAGTGGTAGCAGTTCCGGTCGGGCTGGGGGGCACGCTGGTACTCGTCGCGGGCGCGACCGTCGCGCTTGTTTCAACGGCAGGCGCGCGGGTAGCCGTGATAACGGCGGGGGTATCCGCCCCGTTCGTCCGGCAGGCAGCCAGCGCCACGAGCAGCACGAGAAGCGAAACGGGTCGCCTGAGGTTCATTCCACATCTCCTTCGGGAGCTTACGGCATTTGGTACCTATACTATACCGCCCTGCTCGCCGCGCGGCATCGGGCGTATGGCGCGCCACACCCTACTATCTCTAGCGGGAAAAAGGTACGCCAAAACGCGCAAGAAGAGCGCCGCTAGTTGTTAGGCGTAATCTGAACGTCTTCCGGCCCTGGTAACTGCGCGCGAAGCTCAGAGATGACCTCGCGCCAATGCCGTAGCTCATCTGCCATCGGTGTGCCGCGCAGCGAGAGCGTGATGGGCACATCCAGCTTCACGGGCACCGTCGTCTCAATCGGCACGTCGCGCTGAATGCGGATCGGCACCGTGATGCTGATGGGCACGTCTGTCCGAATGGGAATATCCAGGTCGAACTCCCCCAGCAGCCCAAGCTGTAGCGGCACCTGCACGCTGGTATCAATCGGCACCACCACATCAATCGGCACCTGGAACTCCTCGTCGAACTCAATGGTGGCATTCACCGGAATCACCTCGTCAATTGGGACGACCATGGTGAACTCCTCGGTCTCCACCGCCTCCAACTGCTCTATGGCGGCGTCGAGTGCCTCGCCCGCCGTGCCCGATGCCCCATTAATCTGGTTTTGCAAGTCTCTCGCTTCGTTGATAAGGTAGGCGTTGCTGATGAGCGAGGCCAGCACGAGGAAAATCATCGTAATCCAGGCGATTTTAAGCCCTGAGGACATGCTACCTCCTGCTTGAGTGTGCCCCTGCTTAGTCGGGGCGGAGAAAAACCGAATGGCGAGAGCAGAAGACGTGACGTGGCTGGGGTTGGACCTGGCGTGGAAGTTGCACAAACCCACAGGCGCTGCCGCCCTTCGTCTCGACGCTGGCGGCACGCTCTCCCTCGCCGCCAGCGACTTGCTACTCACAGATGAAGAGATTATCGCGTGGGTTGCCGCGCATGGCGGGCGCGGCCCCCTCGTTGTGGCGGTGGACGCACCCCTGCTCGTCCCAAACGAAACAGGCCGTCGGGACGCGGATGCCGCCATCACTGCGCGTTTTGCCCGCTTCCACGCGGGTGCTCATTCCACCAACCGCAAGATTCTTGCCGTGAACGGCATCTGGCGCGGCGATACCCTCCTTGACAGCTTCGCGGACCTCTCCATCACCTACGCGGCGGAAGTGCCCGCCCGCTCGCCGGGCCGCTGGGTCGTCGAGGTCTACCCCCATCCCGCCACCATCACCCTCTTCAATCTTGAGCGTATTATGCCCTATAAGGCTCGTAGCAAGCGAACTTCCGAAATGCGTAGGGACGCGCTGCGCCGCCTCGTCTCCCTTCTCAGCACCTTAGACGAACCACGCCTTGCTCCCCAGGCTCTGACGCCATTAGAAGATGCACTGGCCGCCGAGCCACGAGGCAGCGTGCTCAAGGGCGTGGAAGACCGCCTGGACGCGCTTCTCTGCGCCTACATCGCCGCCTACGCCTGGTGGTGGGGGCCGGAGCGCACAAAGCTCTTCGGCGACCCCGCGCGAGGCTCCATTCTGGTCCCCGTGCCGCCAGAATGGGCCGCCACTCACCGCTCACGAAGCTAGAACCTGAGTCCCGGATTGGTGTGCCATTGCCAGGTAAATCAACAAGCCGCTACGAAAGGCTCTCTTGCAGCTAGGACATCCAATGACCACTCGCCTCACTGACACCCACCCCGACGCGGAGCATGTTCAAATCGAACTCCTCCGCCACGCCACCACCGCCCAGCGCTTCCATCTGGTGCGCTCCTTGAGCGAGACCACCATGCGTCTCGCGTGGCGTGCCATCGAGCGCGCCAATCCCCACGCCACCCAGGAAGAGATTGCCCTGCGCTTCGTCGCCGTCCACTATGGGCAAGCACTGGCCGACGCCCTCCGCGCCGACCTTGCTCGGAGACGTGATGGCCGCGCCTGACCTTGTCGCCGCCTTGACCCCTGTAGTGGAAGCGCTCGAACAGTTGCGCGTTCCCTACCTTATAGGAGGCTCCGTCGCAAGCTCGGTCTACGGTATCGCCCGCGCGACCCTCGACGTAGACATCGTGGCCCACCTCGCCCCCCGCCACGTTCAACCTCTGGTGGAGCGCTTGCGCGACACCTACTACATCAGCGAAGAAGCCATTCATGAGGCCATTGCCCGCCGCTTCTCATTCAACCTAATCCACCTTCAGACCATGATCAAGGTAGACCTCTTCATCCCGCAGGGGCAGCCTTTCGATGAGGAGGAATTTCGCCGCATTCGTATGGATACCCTCACCGACGATGAAACCGCCCGCTCCTTCCCCTTCTCCTCGCCCGAAGATGTGATTCTTCACAAACTTCAATGGTATCGAGCCGGAGGCGAAAGCTCTGAACGACAGTGGAATGACGCCCTCGGTGTGCTCAAAGTTCAAGCCGCCGCGCTTGACCTGGCGTACTTTGCAAAGTGGGCGCGGACGCTTGGCGTGGCCGACCTCCTCACCCATGCCCTGCGCGAGGCTGGTCTGGAACCTCCCTGACCACTCTATAGCGCCTCGCCTTTCCGCCTCCCTCCAAAGTTCCAACACATCCTTGACTTCGTACGTCTGTTCCGGTATAAGCTCCCCGCTTGATTGACCCGCCTTCCCTTGAAACTCAGGAGCTAAACATGTTCTTCTCTGTGGCCGTTCTTTGTGCCCTTTGTGCCTCTGTGGTGAAAATCCATCATCCGTTGCCGTCCCTCATCGTTCATCCCTTCTGTCCTCGGCTTTCCTTGATTCTTTTCCCACCTTGAATACACTACACCGCAAGACCCAGCGGCGGGTGGCTCCACTAGCTCCCGCCGTTTTGCTTGAAAATAACTCGCGGAACCCCCGCGTTCCCGTCGCCGTAGAAGGAGACAACCTGGATGTACCCCTACACCGTCTTTGTCGCCGAGAAACTCGAAGCCCTCGGCCTCGACATCCTGGGCCGTGACGCCAAAGTCATCTACGAGACCGGCCTCGCCCCCGACCAACTCATCGCGCGCCTCAACGAAGTCGCCGCCGACGCCCTCGTCGTGAGGAGCGGCACCAAAGTCACCCGCGCCATCATCGAGGCCGTCCCCTCCCTCAGAGTCGTCGGGCGCGCCGGAACGGGCGTAGACAACATAGACCTCGCCGCCGCCACTGAGCGCGGCGTCATCGTCGTCAACGCCCCAACGGGCAACTCCATCGCCGCCGCCGAGCACGCCATCGCCCTCATGACCGCTCTCGCCCGCAACATCCCCCAGGCCGACGCCGCCCTGCGCCGGGGCGAGTGGAACCGCCACGCCTACACCGGCACCGCCCTCACCGACAAGACCCTCGGCATCGTCGGCATGGGCCGCGTCGGCTCCGAGGTTGCCCGCCGCGCCAGGGGCCTCGGCATGGACGTACTCGCCTACGACCCCTACTTCCCGCCGGAGCGCGCCGCCGCCCTCGGCGTCCCCCTCGTCGAACTGGAAACCATCTGGGACAAGAGCGACTTCATCACCCTCCACGCCCCCCTCACCGACTCCACCCGCCACATCATCAACCGCCAGCGCCTCGCCAGAATGAAGCGCGGCGTCTTCATCATCAACGACGCGCGCGGCGAACTCATAGACGACGTGGCCCTCGTCGAGGCGCTGGAGAGCGGTCAGGTCGCCGGGGCCGCCCTCGACGTATTCGTCCAGGAGCCACCCGTCAACAACCCCCTCGTCGGGCGACCCAACGTTATAGTCACCCCGCACCTGGGGGCCAGCACCGCCGAGGCCCAACTCGACGTGGCCCGCGAGATTGCCGAGGCCGTTCTGGGCGCGCTCAAGGGCGAACCCGTCGCCAGCGCCGTCAACGCCCCCATGATTGCCCCCGAACTCCTCGCCGAGCTTCGCCCCTACATGGAACTCGCCGAAAAGCTCGCTCGCCTCGCCGTCCAACTCGCCCCGCACGGCCTCGGCAGCGTCCGCGTCACCTACGACGGCAAGCCCGCCCTTCCCGACACCCGCCCGCTCAAAGCCGCCATCATCAAGGGTCTCCTCGAACCCATCTCCACGGCCCGCATCAACCGCGTCAACGCCGAACTCGTCGCCCGCGAGCGCGGCCTGCGTATCACCGAGACCAAGCGCGAGGAATCAAGCGGCCCCGTCCGCGACACCATCACCATCGAGCTAGGCGACGGCGAGTTGAGCCGCTTTCAGGGCACCATCATGCGCGACGCCCCCCACATCATCCGCATCCAGGACTACTGGATTGACTTAGAACTGAATGGTTATATACTACTATGTCAGAACCAGGATAGACCTGGTATGATAGGCCAGGTGGGAACCCTCCTGGGCCGCGAACAAGTCAATATCGCCTTCATGCAAGTTGGCCGGGATCAACCGCGCGGACTCGCCGTCATGGCAATCGGGCTGGACGACCTGCCCCCCGATAACCTGATAGCCGAGATTGCCTCTATGCCCGATATTACTAGCGCGGAACTCATTCGCATTGACTAAGGAGACTCGGTGGATAGAAATCTAACCGTCTCTGAGCTTGGAGTACATTCGACAACGGTAGCTCCCACGAGCACCGCCAAAACCCTGCAACAGACTCTCCTCGGAGAGTTCGTGCAGACTGTCCTGCCCGCCCTGCTCATCGCCGCCGCGATGGTGATTTTCGTCGTCCAACCCACCCGCGTAGACGGCACCAGCATGGAGCCGACGCTCCATTCGGGGCAGCGGCTTGTCATCGAAAAAGTCAGCTACCACTTCGCCGCCCCTGATCGCGGCGAGGTCGTCGTCCTCAAAATCCCCGGACGCGAGGAAGCCGCGCTCATCAAGCGCGTCGTCGCCACCGCCGGAGATGTCATCGCCATCCGCAACGGGCGCGTCTACCTCAACGGTGCCGTCCTCGAAGAGCCATACCTCTCCCAGTTCACCCCTGGCGACCTCCCCTCCACCGTCGTCCCGGACGGCTACATCTTCGTCCTGGGCGACAACCGGGGTGCCAGCAACGACAGCCGCACCTTCGGCATGATTCCCACCGACCACCTAGTGGGCCGCGCCATCCTCAGCTACTGGCCCCCTGAAGAAGTCGGTCCCGTAGAATAGACTCAACTCAGCACCCTCATGGCCGCTTCCTATAGCGGCCATTTTCATCTCTAGATTCTACAGGCCGCCATGACCCGTCCTGCGCTTCGTCGCCCTTCATCGCTCCTGCGCCTGCTGGCTCCAGTGGCCTTCATCGCGCTGCTCCTCGTGACGGCCCTCCGGGAGATGCCCGCTCTCGCCCTCCAGGAATCACCCAACGGCACACCCGACTGGCAGCTAGAAACCTTCGTCGAAGAGATAACCTTCCCCGTCGCAATGGCCTTCGCGCCCGACGGCCACCTCTTTGTCGTCGAGCGCTTCGTCGAGGAGCCGCCCATCACCGAGCCGATTACCGGCACCATCCGCGTCGTCTCGCCCGACGGTGAGGTGCAGGCCGCCCCCTTCGCCACCCTCACCCTCGCTAGCGATACCCCTTATGCCGAGAAAGGACTGCTCGGTATCGCCCTCGACCCCAATTTCGCCGCCAACCGCTACCTCTACACCTACCGCACCGCGCCACCCGACGCCACCAACGACGACGCGCACGGCGAAATCCTCCGCTTCACCGCTACGCTCTCCGGCACCGACTGGATAGGCACCCAACGGACGACACTCGTAGACAACCTTCCCGTCTCCTCCGGCTGCTGCCACAACGGCGGCACCCTGCACTTCGGCCCCGACGGCAAGCTCTACCTGCCCATCGGCGACAACGGCACCCCTTCAAACGCGCAGAGCCTCAGCACCCGCTCCGGCAAGCTGCTTCGCTTCAACCCCGACGGCACCATCCCTGATGATAACCCCTTCGTGAAGACTCAGGGCGCGGACCCCGCCATCTACGCCTACGGCCTCCGCAACACCTTCGACTTCGCCTGGCATCCCACCACAGGCGCGCTCTATGCCAACGAGAATGGCCCGAACTGCGACGACGAGTTGAACCGCATCGTGCCCGGCGGCAACTATGGCTGGCCGTTCAGCCAATCGGGCGGACAGTGCGTTGACCCTGGAACGAGCTACCGCGCGCCGCTCTGGACCTTCAATCCCACCCTTGGCCTAACAGGTGCCGACTTCTACACGGGTACCCTCATCCCTGACCTCCAGAATCAGCTCCTGATAGGAAGTTGGAATAACCCGGTAGCGGATATAAACGGTCGCTTATATCAAGTAGACCTTGCAGAAGATGGAAGTGTAGATGGCGTGAATCTGCTGTTTGAAAACTGCGGCCAACCTGCGGGCGACCACAATCTGCTCGACATCACCAGCGGCCCCGATGGCTTCCTCTACTTCTCCTGCCAGCAGGAAAGATTCCCTGCCCCTCCCAACACCGGGGCCATCTATCGCCTGACCGTGCCTGTCACCGCGACCCCAACATCAACCCCAACCTTAATCCCAACCTCAACTTCAACTGTGACCGCTACCCCGACCCGCACCGCCACAGCCACCCGCACCGCCACAGCCACTGGTACAATCACCTCCACCGTTACTGCCAGCGCTACAACAACCACCGCCACCGCCACTGCCACCAGTACAATCACCTCCACCGCTACAGCCACGCGCACAGCCACGCGCACAGCCACGCGCACAGCCACTGCCACGACCACTCGCGCGGCTACCGCCACGACCTCGGCCACCGCCATCCTTACTTCCACCACAACTCCAACGACCCCACCGCCCACCCGCCTCTACCTTCCACTCATTTCCCGCTAACCTCCGCGCGACTTACTTGCCTCTACGCTTTCCCCCTCCGCCGGAGCGCGTACAATTGAGTAGAAGTACCTGTCCCACAAGGAGTTTCCCTGAATGGCCGTCACGAGTTTGCCAACCGTCAGCGACAGCAACAAACAACCCTGGCACGCCACACCCGTCGCCGAGGTCGCCGCCGGACTCCGCAGCGACCCCCGGCGTGGCCTCACCGCCGACGATGCACGCCAACGGTTGGAGCAGCACGGCCCCAACGAACTGACCGCCCAGGCCCGGGAACCCGCGTGGCGCAAGTTCCTCGCCCAGTTCACCGACTTCATAGTCCTGCTGCTGCTGGCTGCCGCCGTTGTCTCCGGCCTGCTGGGCGAGACAATTGATGCCGTCGCCATCGGCGTCATCGTCCTCCTGAACGCCATCATCGGCTTCGTGCAGGAGTATCAGGCCGAGCAGGCCATCGCCGCCCTCAAGCAGATGACCGCTCCCCACGCCCGCGTCATGCGTGGCGGTCAGGTCGAGGACATCGCGGCCCGCGAGATTGTGCCCGGTGATGTCGTCATGGTTGAGCAGGGAGACATCGTGCCCGCCGACGCCCGCCTCGTCTCCTCGCAGAACCTCCAGATTGAGGAGGCGGCGCTGACGGGTGAGTCGGTCCCCGTGCAGAAGCGCGCGGTGGACGACATTCCATCCGGTGCGCCTCTCGGCGACCGCCGTAATATGCTCTTCGCCTCCACCCGCGTCACCTACGGGCGCGGGCAGGCACTCGTCACGGGCACCGCCATGAACACCGAACTCGGCAAGATTGCCGGGCTGGTCGAGTCCGTCCGCGACGAAAAGACGCCCCTCCAGCAGCGCCTCGACGACGTGGGCAGGTACCTCGTCTTTGGTGCGCTCGCCATCGTCGCCATCGTCTTCGTCATCGGCTTCCTGCGCGGCGAAGACCCCCTCGATATGTTCCTCGTCGCCGTCAGCCTCGCGGTGGCGGCAGTGCCCGAAGGCTTGGCTACCGTTGTCACCATTGCTCTCGCGCTTGGCGTGCGCCGCATGGCCGCGCGCAACGCCCTGGTCCGCCGCCTGCCGAGCGTCGAGACCCTCGGCTCCACCACCGTCGTCGCCAGCGACAAGACGGGCACCCTCACCCAGAACCAGATGACCATCCGCAAGATTGTCACGGGTGGGCGCGTCATCGAGGTCGGCGGCGAGGGCTACGCGCCCGAAGGTGGTTTCTCCTACGATGGGCGGGAGATCAACCCGCTTGAAGACCCCGCCCTCCTCGGCGTGCTCCGCACCGGCACCATTGCCAACACCGCCGAACTCCGGCAGGGCAACGAGCGGTGGACCGTCATGGGCGACCCCACCGAGGGGGCCATCCTCACGGCGGCGGCCAAAGCCAACTACTGGCGCAACGAGTTGATGGAGCGCTACGAGTCGCTGGCGGAACTTCCTTTCGATTCCGAGCGCAAGCGGATGAGCGTCATCGCCCGCGCCCCAACGGGCGAGACGGGCCTCTTCGTCAAGGGCGCGCCCGACGTGATTCTGGACCTCAGCACGCAGGTGCTGGAGGGAGAAACCGTCGTCCCCATGAGCGACGCCAAGCGGCGCGAGATTCTGGCCGCGAACGAGGAGTTGGCGAACCAGGCGCTCCGCGTCCTCGCCGTCGCCCAGCGCATCCTTGACGAGGTGCCCGACGAGCCAACCCCGGCCCTCGAACAGGACTTAATTTTCATCGGCCTCGTCGCCATGATAGACCCGCCCCGCCCCGAAGCGATAGAGGCGGTGCGCGTGGCGCATGGCGCGGGCCTCCGGACCATCATGATTACGGGCGACCACCGCGAGACCGCCGTCGCCATCGCCCGCGAGTTGGGAATGTTCCGCGATGGGGACCGCGCCATCACCGGAACCGAACTCGAAGCGATGGACGACGAGCAGCTACGCGCCGAGGTGGACAAGATAAAGGTCTACGCCCGCGTCTCGCCGGAACACAAGCTCCGCATCGTGCAGGCGTGGAAGAGTCGTGGCGAGATTCTGGCGATGACGGGCGACGGCGTGAACGACGCGCCCGCCCTGAAAGAGTCCAACATCGGCATTGCGATGGGCATCACGGGCACCGATGTATCAAAAGAGGCGGCGGACATGGTGCTGGCGGACGACAACTTCGCCACCATCGTCGCGGCAATCGAAGAGGGGCGCTCCATCTTCGACAACATCCGCCGCTTCATCCACTTCCTCCTCTCCTGCAACCTGGGCGAAGTGCTGGCAATGTTCGTCGCCGTGCTCGTCGGCATGCCCATCCCCCTGCTGCCCATCCAGATTTTGTGGATTAACCTCGCCACCGACTCGCTCCCCGCCCTCGCGCTCGGCGTGGAGCCTGCGGAGCCGGGCATCATGGAGCGGCCACCCCGCCCGGCGAACGAGGCACTCATTACTCGCAGCCTCGCCCGCATCCTGGTCTTTCAGGGCTTCATCATCGGCGCGGTGACGCTGGCGGCCTTCTCCATTGAGTACTACGTCCGCGACCCCGGCAACGTGGAGCGTGCCCGCGTCATGGCCTTCAGTGCCTCCATCTTCGCCCAGAACATACACGCCTTCAACCTCCGCTCGACGCGCTACTCCATCTTCAAGCTCGGCCTCTTCTCCAACCCGTACCTCATTTGGGCGACAATCATCGTCCTCCTCAGCGAGCTAGCCATCATCTACCTCCCCTTCTTCCAGCGCATCTTCCAGACGGTGCCGCTCACGGCGGGGGACTGGGCGTGGGTGGTTAGTCTCGGCCTCGTGCCCCTCATCGTCATGGAGATTGCCAAGGCCCTCGGCCTGCGCCAATAGACAGAACCCGCTTACAAGGGTATGTTGTCTGGTAGCCTAGTAAGCAGCATCTCGCTCGTTGCCGTCTGCCGTACTTCATTCCTCATTCCTCATCCTTCATCCCTTTAAATGTGGGATGCACTATAATAACGCGGCTCGGCAGCCGGAGCGCGAGAAGAATCGGCTTGACTGGCCTGCCAGCATGGCAAGCTTCTCGCTCTATAACAACAAAGGCCGCGTTTTGCCGCCCTGCCAACCAGACCACGACGAACAGCGTATAGAACAACGGCAGCCTATCGTCCATCGCCTATTATCTATAGTTTCATGAACCAATTCTGGCATTCATCCGTCCGTCAGTGGATCGCCTTCGCAATGGTGGCGATTGTCGTGCTGGGTCTGCGCGTCCTCTGGCCCTACCTGACGCCACTGGCTCTCGCCCTTCTGCTCACCTTCATCCTTATCCCCGTCGTGAACCGGGTCGAGGAAAATCTGGGCTGGCCGCGCGCCGCCGCCGCCGCCTTCATCTACATCCAACTCATCATCGCCATCATCCTCATTCCCGTGCTGCTGATTCCAGCCCTGGTGAACCAGGCGCAGGCGCTGGTGCCAATCCTCATTGACGCAGTCAACCAGCTTGGCGTGCTGATTCAGCAGAACATCCGCCCGACGACCATCTTCGGCCAGCAGGTAGACCCGTTCCTGTTATATCAGCAGCTTTCCGACCAGATTCTCTCACTGGGCACGACGCTGGGCACGCGCCTCGCCTCCTCGTCAGTCAACGTCGTCTTTGGCGTGGCGACGACCTTCTTCTCGACGGTGCTCTGGCTTCTCTTCATGCTGGTCATCTCCTTTTACATCGTCGTGGACTCGCCCAACATCGCCCGCTATTTCTGGGGTCTCATCCCGCGCGAGGAGCGCCCGGAGGTTTACTATCTGACGCGCCGCATCAACGCGACGTGGGCCGCCTTCCTGCGCGGGCAACTCCTCCTCTCGTTCGCCATCTTCGTAGTGACGACCATCATCCTCGTCATTCTCGGCATGCCGCAGCCGATTTTCCTCGGCTTCCTGGCGGGGCTGCTGAACCTCATCCCCAACCTTGGGCCGTTCCTGTCGGGAATACCCGCCGTGATTCTGGCGCTGGCTCAGGGGTCCAGCCAGTTCGAGATTTCCAATGTTCTCTTCGCGCTGATTGTCGTGGGGGCCTACACCATCATCCAGCAGCTAGAGGCGCAGTTGCTCGTGCCACGCATCATTGGCGGCAGCGTCAATCTCCACCCCGCCGTCGTCGTCATCGGTGCCATTATTGGCCTGAGCACCATCGGCATCCTCGGCATCTTCCTGGCCGCGCCGACACTGGCCTCGCTGCGCGTCCTCGGCGGCTACGCCTACCGCAAGCTGCTCGACCCCGATTTCGAGCCGACGGGCGTCGTGCTGCCGCCTCAAATTGCCGCTATCCCCGACCCGCGCGAACGCCCCCTTGCCCCCGTCACCATCATCAACGTGGACGAGGACCCCTCCCTCGTCGAGCGCGTGCGAAGATGGGTTCGCCCGGTAGAGCCTCCTTCGGCCCCAAGAGAGAAGCCTCGTGACGTTTGACCCCAGCCGCGTGCAGGCCATCCTCTTCGACCTGGACGGCACCCTGGTTCAGTTACGCGGCGGGCAGAAGGGCGGCTCGCTGGCGGGCTGGCTCCGCCCCGCCGCGCGGTGGCTGACCAATCAGGACCCGCAAATGGCCGCTCGCCGCCTCTTCGTGGTCACGGAGACGCCCACCAACTACGCGCTAGCCGTCCTTGACCGTATCGGATTGGATACCTGGCTCCGGCCCTTGGCTGACCGTGCCCGCGTGGCGAAGGGCATTGGCACGCTTGGGAACCTCCACCCCATTCCTGGCGTCCCCGACCTGCTGCCGCGCCTCGCGCAGCGCTATCCCCTCGCCGTGCTGACCAACCGCGCCCGCCGCGAGGCATACGGCTTCCTGGAAGCGAACCAGTTGCGCCCCTATTTCAGCGCCGTCACCACCCGGCAAGACCTCTGGCGCTTCAAGCCGCACCCGGAGGCCGTGCGGCGAACGGCCCGCCTCCTCGACGTTCCGCCGGAACGCATCCTCATGGTTGGTGACATGCCTGTGGATATGGAGACCGCCCACCGCGCGGGCGCGCAGGCCCTCGGCGTCCTGACAGGTTTCGCTACCGAGGCCGAACTCCGCGCCGCCGGAGCCAACACCATCCTGCCGACGGCGGCGGAGATGGAATCCCTCCTGCCATCCTTCCAGGCGTGACGGTGGCTAACCCGTTTACCCGCTTCCTTCGCTCCCTGCGACCCTCCGCCGACGCGCCGGACGTGGAGCAGTTCGTCGCGCACTGGGACGTGGTGGAGGCCATCGTCGTGGACGTGAACAAGCGTGGCAGCGCCACCGACGAGGAGCGCGCCGCCTACGCCGAGGCCCGCGCCGTCCTCCTTAGTGACTACGAGCAGCAGTGGTCTCCTCACTTCGCGCCTCACTGGCCCCAGACACTGGAAGCAGGAGGCCCCACGCCCGCCGACCCCTTCCCGCGCATCCTCGCCCCGGAGAGCGCCGACGGCTTCGTGAAGAACTGGCCCGCGATGCAGGCGCTCGCCGCCGCCCGCGAGACGCTGAACCGCTACATCCTCTCGTTAGAGGCGTGACGCCTCCAGTTGTGTATAACTCGTTGCTTTCAGGGGATAAGCATCGCAAATTGTGGAAAATGCGTTCGCGGGGAGAGTGGCTACTGCGCGTGACGCGCCCGGCGCTCGATGCGCTCGGCGAAGGCGTCGGCGCGGACGGGCGGGCGATGGCCCTCCACGTACCACTCCGCGCCCCGCGCCAGGAAGCCGCGCAAGGCTTCATCGAGGGCGGCGCAGTCCCAGGTATTTTTGGGACCGCGCCCGTAGGCGGCGTCGCCCAGGAAGAGGACGTTGCCGGGCTGGACATGAACGAGGCACTGGTCCGGCTCGTGCTGCCCGCCGACGTGCTCCATCTCGAAACGGTAGCCGCCTAGCTCCAAGTCGTAGCGCTCCGGGAAGGTCTCATCGGCGGCCAGGGCGCGGAAGGTGCTCCAATCGGGCACGGCCCGCCGCATGAACTCGACGACCACGCGGCCACGTGGGAAGTTGTCGGCCTTGGAGAGGACGTACTCCTCGCTCCAGGGTTCCTCCGCCATGACGCGGAGGTGATGCTGCGTCTGCTCGTGGGCGACGATGTGCGCGCTGGCGAAGGAGGCGCTGCCGAAAACGTGGTCCCAGTGGTGGTGCGTGAGCAGGATGTGCGTGACGGGCGGTGCGCCCATCCGCTCCAGCGCCGCACGCAATGCCGCCGCCTGAACGGGGCCGTTACCGCTGTCCACAAGCACGGTGCCTTCCGGCGTGACGATTGCGCCAAGCCAGGGGCGTGACAGGGCTAACTCGCCCGGAAGGGCGAAGACGCCTTCCGCGAGGTGCATCAGGTCGGGCGCGTCTTCTCTAGCTGTCATGGTAAGTCGAATTCAAGGCGCTGTGGTTGCTGTGCCTCCAGCAGGGCCAAGCCGCGCTGCTGTTTCGATTGCGGCTCCGGCTCCAGGGGCAGGTTCGCTGTGAGGACGCGGGTAACGTGGTCCATCTCCTCCTGCTGCGCCGCGCCCTTTAGCTCGAACTCGATTTCATGTAGTGGTAGCCACGCGTCGTCCGCCTCGATGGTTCCCCTGTCCAGCGCCAGTTCCCCGACGTGCCGCCCCTCGCGCAGCACGTCCCAGGTGCGGCGATGATTACGGACGCGCAGAATCTCCTGTAAAGGCTTCTCCCCGATGAGTTCGCGGAGGCGGAAGCGGATGGATTCGGGCCAGGTCGCGGAGTCATAGGGCGTGCTGCCAGCTAGCGGCTCCTCCCATTCCTGGCGGCGATGGATGCCGCCCTCGGTCTCGGCGGGAGCTTTCAGGGTGAGCACGATTTCCTCTCCATCCTGCCGGACGCGGAGGGCGTAGCGCCTCGTGGCCAACTCGCGCTCCGGTGTGTCGAGCAGGCTGTCGCGTAGCTCGTGTTCGATGCGCGGGCCGAGGATGTAGGGCGAGAAATCAAGCGCCTCGATGTCAGCAGGCTCTATGGGTTTTGTGGCGCGGTATTTCGCCTCGATTTCCATGATGTTCCTCAGGTTCAGGCAATTGGGGCGACAGTGTAGGCCAATTGTGGCTAAAGGTGGCTAAAGAACAAGTGTGAGTTCACCAGCTTTGAAGGTTGAAAGGAAATAAGGGCAGGTGATAAGATTCCAATAGATATGGCTCAACCAGACGGGTGAGGTGCGAGTGACAAGCGACTTCTACTGTGACGAGGTGCTGAGTGGGCAGACGACTGTCGGGAGGCTTATCGAAACAGATAACGTGCTGGCCTACCGGCACACTCGCCCTTACTGGCCTGTTCACATCGTGGTTATCCCCAATCGGCACA
>DASVVH010000461.1:0-4498 GCA_036386615.1 Ardenticatenaceae bacterium | reverse complement strand
GGTAATCCTTCCGGCCTGCTGCATCTTCTTCCTTTCCGCCGCGATGAGCGACGAGCAAAACGGGGATTTGGGAGGTCTCGTCTTCCTCCTCGTCTGCTGCCTGATGCTCTTTATCTTCCTGTTGACAGTGGCGATCTACCTCATCTACTACGCGGGCCTGATGCGCTACGCGGAGACGCGACAGTTCAGCAGCTTCTTCGAGTTTGGCAGGCTGTGGCGCTACATTCGTGAGAACGGCAGCAACTACGGGTACGCTATGCTCATCATCATTCTGTCAAGCCTCATCGGGAGTTTCATTCCCATCATCGGCGCTGCATGGGCATACCTCGTCGGCGGGCACGTTCTCGGCCAGGTGCTGCGCCTGAGCGGTGGCGACCTGGGGGGTGGCGACCTGAGCGGTTCCGATGCTTACTTCGAGGCTCCGCCCCTGTAGAGGGGGAGTAAGCGGGTACGCCCGTACCTCTCGTAAGGGCACTGAAACTGCTATAATATTGATAAATGGCGTCCGCCCCGTTAGCGGACGCCCGTCCCTTTTAGACGAAGGGGAGGGCACACGATGGAGTCACTGCTGAGTTTTTTTACGGCTTTCGGCCTTTCCTCTTCGGCGGGCCTGAACGCCTACATCCCCCTGCTCATCACGGGGCTGGTGGCGCGTTATACCGATCTGCTCGGCCTGAGCGGGCCTTTTGCCACGCTGGAGAACCCCTGGGTTCTGCTGACGCTGGCAGTCCTGCTGCTGGTGGAGATGCTGGTGGACAAGGTGCCCGGCGCGGACTCCCTCAACGATGTGATTCACACCGTTGTTCGCCCGGCGGCGGGGGCCATCCTCTTCGCCGCCAACGCTGGCTCGATTAGCTACGTGGACCCCACGCTGGCCGTCGTGCTGGGGCTGCTCTCGGCGGGTGCCGTCCACGCCACCAAGACCGCCGCGCGCCCTCTTGTCACCGCTACGACCTTCGGCGTGGGGAACCCGGTCGTCTCCTTTGTCGAGGACGTAGTTTCCTTCTTCGTCTCTATCCTCGCCATCTTCGCGCCCATCATCGTGGCGATTGTGGGCACCATCTCCTTCCTCGTCATTGGGCGCTGGTGGTGGCGTCGCCGTGACCACCCCCTTCCCGCCGACGCCCTGCTCTAGCGTCATCCAGCCTATACTGAGCGCGTCCTTCCGCGAAGGACGCGCTTTTCTTTTACACGAACACGCCCCTCTTGTACTAATCCATTGTAGAGGTGGCGCAAATAGGTTGGGGTGCCGCCAAGGGTTGCGCTCCGCTCCACCCTCGGCTACCGCTTTCGCCACTCCCCTGCGGGGAGTTCATGTCCCCTCTGACCCCCATTTTGTGCCACCTCTATGTTCAATTGATATCATCCAACCCAGTTCACTACCTACTCGATGAATGTAACGGGCGCGTCGTCATGCCCCTGCACATGGTCTTGCGGGGTGACGGGCGGAAGTATCTGGGCAGAAGCTTGGGTTGTCACGGTTTCCAATGGGAATGTCAGTAATTACGCGGTGAGTGGCTGCTCAATCACCGACCCTGAACGATGGACGCCCGCGAGCACTTACGACGAGATGCCTACGCTGTGATCCTTCGTGGAGTTTGCCCTTGAGCGAGGCGAAGGGCCTTCGCAACGGTCTTCGCCTCTCGTGGTAAGGCCCCGCCTCTTTGAAAGGGATCAGCTATGCCTGCTTCCGCGCGATGAGAAGCTCTCGATGCTCGTTCGTCTCGATGCCCCGGTCTGTGCCGTAGTCCTTGATGATTCGGTTCACGCCCTGCCAGTGTCGCTCGATGTCGAAATCTTCAGGCAGCGGCACGGCCTTGAGCCAGAAAACTAGCGATTCTACGTCAAGGAAGTACTGTCTCACGTCGTATTCGCCGCGCGCGACGGTGGTGTGCCCTAATGCTGTGAACTGGTCGGCAAGCGAGGCCGTGTCCTGCGGCGCGGAGCCTTCCTGCTCCCACACACGCCGATAGAAGTCGCCGTTCGACCCCCAGCCGAATGCCGTGAAGATGCTCTGCGTGTTCCGCCCGCCTACCTGCTGTGTGATGAACAGACCGCCGGGCTTCAGCACGCGGACCACCTCCGCCACCTGGACGACGGAGTGCCGGTTCAGCGCCATGTCAAAGGTGCCGTCGGGAAAATCAAGCACCTCAGCCCTCATGGGCCGGAAGGAGACGTTCTCAACCTGCGCGGCTGACCTGTTCCGTTCGGCAACCTCGATCATCTGCGGTTCTATATCAATCCCTATGCCCGTGCCGAAACGCGGCGCGAGTTCCAGGAACTTCTCGCCCCCGCCCGTGCCAACGTCCAGAACGTGATATGAGGGATGGAGATAGCGCCGTACCACGTCCATGTAGTCCCAGGGCGCTGGCTCGGTGTAGTCGCGGATCCGCGAGAAGTCCCAGCCTTCGCGCTCTCCAACGGACTCTGCGATTCGCCTCAGTTCTTCAAGTTGCATCATACCTCATAGGCCCGAAGGACTTCCACAACCCTTCGGGTCTCGTTTATCTTACACCCATTTACTTGTAGCGGTCAGAGGTGCCCAGGCTAGAGTCCGCAGGACGGCGAAACTCGTAGCCGTGGGTGGAGCGTAGCGCAACCCTCGGCGGCCTTGCGGACAATTGGTATAATCTACTGCGCCATACTGATTCACGGAGAGAAGAGAGTGACCTCGTTCCGCTACGACCCTGAACTGCTTGCCGCCTTCCCGACCATTAGAGCCGGGATTCTCCGGGCCACCATCGCCGAGAACGGCCCAACCCCGCCGCCGCTTCAAGAGGCGTTCCGCCGCGAGCAGGAGGCGGTACTGGCGCGGTTGGGGGATACCTCGCTGGCGGCCCTGCCGAGCATCGCCGCGTGGCGGCGGGCCTTTACCGCCTTCGGGGTCAAGCCAACCCAGTATCGCAGCGCTGCCGAGGCACTGTTGCGGCGACTCACGAAAGTGGGCGAGATTCCCAACATCAGCCTCCTCGTGGACCTGGGAAACCTCGTCAGCATCCGCTATGCCCTTCCGGTGGCGATTTTCGACACGCGAGCCATCGAGGGCGGACTGACCGTGCGCTTCGCCACCGGGAACGAGCGCTTCATGGACCTGGGAACGGAGACAATCGAACACCCGCAGCCGGGCGAGGTGATTTTCGCCGACGAGGCGGGGTGGGTTCATGCGCGCCGTTGGTGCTGGCGGCAGAGCCAGGCCAGCGCCGTCAGCCCTACGACCACCTCCCTCCTCATCGTCACTGAGGGCCACCACGACGCCGCGCAGCAGGACACGCGCGCCGCGCTCGCCGACCTTCTCTCCCTCCTCGAAGCGCAGGGGGCAGCCACAGGCGACTCTGCCCTCCTTTCACCCAACGCGCCTCTGTTCCCCTGAGAATCAACCCATTCTGGGGCTGGACAAGAAATCATTCTCCTCGAATTCTCGTCCTCCCTCAGTCGAAGAACCCCGACTCTGTGATAAGTTCCTGCGCGGGAACAAAGGTCGCTTCCGCGACGCTCTTGCCCGTACGCTTGAGGTACTGCTGCACGACGCGGTAGCCGATAGCATACCCCGCGAAGGCTGGCACTCCGGCCTTCGGCAGGCCGAAATGTTCAGCTAGCGCATCCCCGAAGATGTAGCCGCGCACCACGTCAAAACCGCTAGCGTCCAGCGCGCCGCCGATGACGCGCTTCGCCTGTTCCAACTCGGCCTCGTTGAAGTCGGTGACGTAGAAGCCCACGACCTCCTCGCCGTACAATTCGGCGGCGAATGACTCCGCCAACCCCTCCGCGATGATGTACTCGCCGAGCGTCACGTGCATCGTGAACGGGAAGAGCGTGAAGCGGACGTTGTGGTGCAGTTCGTGTGCCGTCGCCCCCTCGATGCGGACGAGGTTGTACTCGTCAGGCTCACCGTATACCGTCATGATGTAACCCGGTATGCCGCCGAAGCCCGTGTAGCCTCGCTGCATCGGGACGCCCTTCAGGTCGGCGACGAAGAGGCCGAACTGGATCAGCCCCAGAGGAATCTGCTCCTCGTCGGCGGCGAAGGCGGCGCGGCCCGCATCAAGCGCCCGCGCCGCCCGGTTCCAGGCGTCGTGAGCGGCCAAGTCGTCAAGGATGGCGGCCATCTCAGCGCGGCTGCCGTCCGCGAACTGGTCGGGCGACATGCCCCACTGCCGGAAGGTGGCGAGGCCGTCACCCCCGCCGAAGATTTGAGCCAGCCCCGTGTAGGGCGCGGCCAACTCCTCGCGGAAGATGGTCTCCCGCGCCGCCGCGTCCGGTGCTGCCAGCAGGCGCTGGTAGGCTGCCCGCGTATCAACGATATTGAAGTTCATGCCTGGTGGTTCCTTTCTTTGTAAATGCCGCACGCGGCGGCCATGAATTGCCCCAACTCCGCGTCATACATCCTGTATTCGCTGGGCATCTGGTCGAAGTCCTGATACATCCGCTTCAATGACGCCTCTATGCCGGAGTCGCCCTCTGTGAAGAGGTTCACCAGCCGCGCGTACTCCGCGGCCAG
>DASVVH010000460.1:0-8290 GCA_036386615.1 Ardenticatenaceae bacterium | reverse complement strand
GGTTGTCAATGCGCGCGTCGGCGACGATGCAGAGGTTGCCGTCGGGGGAGCTAACAGGTTGGGCCTCGCCCACCTCTTCGGGCGTGGTCCAGAAATGGCGGTGCGCGAGAGCCACTGGCCCCTCGTGCCAGGAATCTATCCCGTCGGGGCCGTGATAGGTCATGGCCGCCGCCATCGCCGTCGCGGTCTCAGGGCTGGCAGCGCTGCCGTCGAGACGTAGGATACCCGCGATACCGCTCAAAAGTGCTAGTTTCCTGCCTTCGTTACAGATACCCCAGCGCTTCCAGCCGTTCCCGCACCAGCGCGTCCTCGTCCGCCGTGAACGGGTCCTCTTCCACCTCATCCTGCTGGAGCAGGTCGAGCAGCCCGCGCGAGACGTGTTCCAGGCGCAGCGCTTCAAAGTGGCGCAGCAGCTCCGGGCAGTCGCCCGCCAGATTGTTCATCTCGGCGGGGTCTGCCTCCACGTCGTACAGCTTCTTGGCGTGGGGGCGCTCCGCGTCGTAGATATAGGTGTGCGTGGCGGTACGAATGCCGAGTCGGTACTTGGCGGAGTGCCGGTGCCCCATCATCTCGGCGTAGGCAGGGCGCTCCGCGAGCGGAGCCGGGTCTTCCCCACGAACGTAGGGCAGCAGGGAGCGGCCAAGCATTCCTTCCGGTGGAGTCACCCCTGCCGCATCGAGCATGGTCGGCGCGAGGTCGAGGTGGCTCACTGGTTCGCGGATGGTCCGCCCCTCCTTCTGCCCCGGCACCCGAATCAGCAACGGCACCCGAACCCCCTCGTCGTGAAGCTGGTTCCATGAGTGGGCGAACGTACCGTGCTCGTAGAACTCCTCCCCGTGGTCCCCGGTGACGATGACTACCGTGTTCTCCCAGCGCCCCGTCTCGCGCAGGTAAGCTATCAATCGCCCAATCTCCTCATCTACCGCCGTCACTTCGTCACGGTAGAGCGAGTACCAGCGGCGGGCGCGTTTGTCGCCCGGATAGTAGCGCCCGTGCGCCTGGGGAACCCGGCGGTAGATGAAGCGGTCCCACCACGACTCGGCCACCTCGCGCGGGCCATGCGCGCGCCGCGTCGCCGCGTAGGGCCAGTGAGGGTCCACGTAGTGCGCCCAGAGAAAAGAGGGGGATGGAGGGGATTGCCGCAGCCAATCCAGCGTGTGCTCCGTCAGTTCCTTCGCGCTCGTCGCCATGTAGGGCGGCATCGGGCTATCGTAGACGCCCAACGCCCACAGCAGCCAGTGCAGGGGAGGAAGATAGAGCAGGCGGCGGGTCACTGCATTTTTCCCCAGCCACTTCAGCCAGCCCGGCCTGTCGTCGAAGTACAGGTCGCCGAAGGTACCGAACCCGCGCGAGAAACCGGCCTTTTCCCCACAGACCGGATTCGCCGTGAACCCGGCGGTCTCGTACCCATTCCGGCCCAACTCTTCACTCGCCATCGGGCGCGTTGGCGAAATAACCCGCTTGACCCCACCGTGCATCGAGCCGAAGGTGGAGGAAAAGAGCACGGTCATGGCGACGCGCGTCCACCCGCCGCACGCGAACGCCCGCTCGAAGCGCGTGCTCTCGGCAGCGAGGCGGTCCAGATGGGGGGTTGGCGAGGGTTGATTCCCCTGTGCGCCGAGGTAGTCGCCTCGCCAGCAATCTATCGTGAGCAGCAGAATGTCGGGCCTATCGTTAAGCGTCACTATCTCTTCCTGTCTTCCACCCGTATCGGCTCGTCAAATGCCGCGAAGCGCTGCCGCACCTGCTCTCCGGCATTCAACGGCACTCCATCGTATTCAATCCAGGCATGCGCTTGCAGTTGGCCTTTCCGGTAGCGCGTCCCGATTCGCAACTCGCTCTCGATGCCCTGGCGGCGCAACAACCACCACAGCGTCAATGACCGGGGCAAACAGTTATGGCGGCGCTTCCCGCGATAGACACCGTACTCTACCGCCCAATAGATAGCACGTCGCGCGCTCCGAATAGACTCCTTGAGCGATTCGTCCCCCGCTTGCCGCGCCGGACTCCTCGACCATCGCTCAAGGAACGCGTGACAGCGCTTGAACCCTCCCAGCCGCAGCATGACCGCTGTGAGCGGCAGCACGAGCAGCGCCTGAAGGAACATAGGAATATCGCTCCACCTTAGGGGCGAAATCGAGCGAGCCGCTGCCTTCGCCTTCATCTCAATCACCAACGATGATGAGGCCCGCTTCGGACAACCTGGCAATCAGGGCATTCAGGTCACTCGCCAGCACGCTCTCCTCCACCTCATACTCGCCCAGAAGCGCGGCCACTACCCGCTCGGTATCGCCGTGCTCGTTCAACAGTTGCCACATCCGCGCGCCCACCTCGTCAACGCTAAAATATTGCTCATTCTGGAGGTTGAGGAAGACCATCTTGCCCTCCAACTCCTGCGCGAGCACATGGTTCGGTACGGAGATTCTCACAGCCGACGAGGATGCCATATTTTTCCCTTCGGGCTTCTATCCCCAAAATGAATCAGGGATTGTCTTAGGAGTTACGTGTACTATTTCACGAGGTTTACATACATTGGTGTTTGCCCAAGCATACATCAAGTAAGCTCTAGCTACTTACTTGTCATCCTGAACGAAGTGAATCTGCGAAGCGACCTTAAGGGGATCCACCCAGCAACGTGCCTGTCGTAGAGCGTCAGCACGTTTCGCCTCCCTTGGTGCTTGGGCCAACCTGTATGCCAACCTTGTCTATCCGTACAGTTACGCAATTGGAACAAGCCGGGACCGCGGCGGGTGCCCTGTGGGCGGTGCCCGCTCCGTTGCTCCGCGCCGCTGACTTCGTAGAGCGCTCCCTTTCAACGGGTAGTCATGGGCGCTTTTCAGCCATTGGTCGTTACCTTTATCCTCAACTGCGTAACTCCCATCTCTATCGTGCATCGAGAACAAAAGAAGCGCACTCTATTTTCAGCATTAATCGAAAATAACCAAACCTGTCAGTGCTTTCCAGTGATACCATTCATTCTACGCACACCTCTTCTCGCGCTACGCTTCTAAATTCCCTGCTCGCCCAACCAACCAACGATACGCTCCGCCACCCCCTCCCAATCCTCTTCCAGCATCATGTCGTGCGCCATGTTAGGGAAGACAACCGCCTCCGTCCCATAGGCACGCGCCGTCGCTTCCACCTCGCTGCGCGGGAACAGCCTGTCGTTATCGGCCCCCATCACCAGCATGGGAACCTTGACTCGCTGCGGGTGAGGCAGCTTGAAGAGCAGCATATCCAGGAACGCGAAATAGGACTCGTCCTGCATCTTCTCGAAATAAGCTTGCACAAGGTCGTCGGGCATCGTGGCGGAAAAGAAGGCGTCCCGCGTCAGTTCAGGGGTCTCAATCAGGGGATAGAGACTCAGGGTAAGATTGCCCTTGAGGAAGTGCAGGGGATGTCGCCGCACGTAACGCAGCGTCGCGCCAATCGCGCCCCTCGGTGGAACCGAAGCGAGTAGCACAGCGGCCCGCGCCGGGTGGCTTTCCAGATAGTTTTGCGCCACCAGCCCGCCCATCGAATGCGCGATGATGACGGGAGGCGAGGCGAATCGGCTGGCAACCTGTTCCACGTCGGCAATGTAATCCGCAAGGCGGGTTCGGCGCAGACGGTCATGCCCCTCACTGTCACCATGTCCACGAAAGCTGAAAGCCGTTACCGCGTAGCCCTGCTCCGTAAAGTAGGGCAGGAAATTCTTCTCCCAGCACCACGCGCCGTGCCACGCGCCATGCACGAACAGAAGTGGCGTCGGGCGCGCATCACCGGAGGGAGCCTTCTCGATAACCTCCAATTGCATAGCGAACCTCCTCTTGATTTGCGCCCTCCGGCATCGGGCTTCCCTCTCTCGCCTCTACACCTGCGGCACGCGGACGATGGGGCAGCCGTAGGGCGGCGTCTCCCGAATCGTAATCTCCCGGTCCAGCAGGAGCGCGTCAACCACCTCTTCGAGATAGTTAGTGCTGGGCGCGTCCTGGTCCGTCCGGTTGTCCACCGCCCCGCGATAGCGAAGGATACCGCCCGCGTCGAAGATGTAGACGTGCGGTGTCGCCTCCGCGCGGAAATAGTCAGCGAGGAGCGCGGCGGGGTCGCGCAGGATGGGAAACGTCACGTTCCGCCCCTCTATCGCGCGGTGAATATCATCCTCGTCCTCGTAGGCATTGGGGTCTACAGCGATGAACGCCACTCCTTTGTGCCCGTAGCTCTGCGCGAAGCCACTGAAGTAGGCATCGTACATCCGCGAGATGGGGCAGTTCGCGGACCAGAAGTTGATGACGATGATTTTCCCTCTATCCTCGCTGACGCGGTATCGCCGTCCCTCAATAGTGGGAAGTTCAAAATCCACAAGGGGTGCATCAAAGCCAAGGGGTCGTTTAGGCGGGGTGAATTGGGGGTCGGCCTGCTGCATGAATCTCCTCCTCTCGATGACTCTGTGGCGAAGGAGAGCAAAGAGGATGCCGCGAGGCCAGAGTAACACAAGCGCAATTGTGGCTTGCTCAATTTTTAACCTTATGTCAACTACGGCTTACATAATCGCCCTTCGATGTAAGCTTTTGTAAGCCGTACTTGTCATAATCAACCTTCAACCCCGCCTCCCCCACCTGCTCTCGCTTGCGGTTACCCAGTTAAAAGTAGGCACGCTAATCGCCCTCAAGAACGAGCACCTTCCGCACATGTCATGCTGAACGAAGTGAAGCATCCACCCAGGATGCACCAATGACCTACCTGCCGCCCATGCTCAACCACCGCGTTCCGCACCTCTCAGCTTGACCTACACCAAACTGGGTAACTGCAAGCCTGCTCTCCCGGCTGGGCACCCCTCCTGTTTGCACTTCCTCACCCTCAACGCGCCAGGCGCAGGTAGGCCCGGAGTAAAGGCCGAACGGCATGACCGCCATTAGTACATAGGTGTGATGGTAATCACACCTGAAACCGCATAACGTATTGATTGTGGCCCGGAAACACTGAGCCTCAACAATTTAATAGCAAGTCTGACCAGTGGATGTGATGATCTTGACGGCGCGAATTTGGACGCCTATGCCGTCAAGGGAGCAAGTGGCGTAACCGGCCCTGGCAGGTACGCATGATGCGTACTCCGCGCTGTATTACTTATACGGTAGTACTGTAGTTCTCAAGCGCTGGTCAGCTTCCTCTCGAAAGGAGGTTCAACGACCAGACGCAAAGAGCCTAAGAATCTATCTACTCGCTAGACAGACGTTTCTTAGAAGGGAAGGGGCAACCCCTCCCAACGAACTACAACCCTACTGAAAAACTACTACAACAAGGAGACTAATCATGCGTTTTTCTTTTCCCCGCAACCGTATTGTCGTCAGCCTCTGCCTCGTCGTCCTCCTGACCCTGGGGCTTGCCGCTTCCGCCTCTGCCGATGACGTTGCCGGTACCAGCAACATCACTGGTGGCGACCTGACCCTCGGTGCCAGCGATGCACCCTCCGTCTCCGCCACGTTGAACGGCACGGACCAGACAGTGAGCGACAACTTCACCATCTCCGTCAACGACTTCCGGGGCATCGGGGCGGGCTGGAACCTGCAAATCACCTCGACGGCCTTCTCGGATGACTCGCACTCTCTGTCCAACAGCGCCGCCAAGATTACGGCAGTGAACGTCGCCTGTGATCAGGGAACCTGCACCAACCCGACGAGCGCCATCAGCTACCCCCTCACGGTCCCTGCGGATGCGACGGCCCCCACCGCCGTGAAGCTGTTCAACACCGCGCTGAACACTGGCATGGGTGACTTCACCATCACGCCGACCTTCGCGGTGGCCCTCCCTGCCAACACCTACGCGGGCAACTACAGCAGCACTATCACCCTCTCGCTCGTCACCAGCCCCTGATTCCGGCGACGGGTACACGGCCAACCAGATGCCCGGTGGACCACACCACCGGGCACCCCCTGAATGAAATGCTTTACTGAGCCTTCGGCAACAACCATCCCCTGAGCTAAGGAGATTTCGACATGATTCAGCAGCCTCGCTTCTATCGCGCCACTTTGATTGCGATTATCCTCTTCAGCCTCTGGTGCGGGAGCGCCCTGGCGAACGGCGGCGCTTCCTTTGGCCTCCGCCCCGAACGATACGATCCCGCCCGTCCTGAAACCGAGTCCTATTTCATCTATGATGCCGCGCCGGGCCAGCACTTCGAGGATGAAGTTCACCTCTGGAACAGTGGCACCGAGGCAGGCACCGTGCGCCTCTACGTGGTGGACGCCACAACGGGGCAGACGAGCGGCGCGGTCTACCTGGGCAGTGACAAACCCCGCGAGGACGTGGGTAGCTGGATTACGCTGGACGAGCAGGAGGTCACGCTCGCGCCCGGTGAGGAGCGGACGATTGGCTTCGCTGTGAGCATTCCGGCGGACGCGCAGCCGGGACAGCATCTCGGCGGCCTCGTCGCGGAGAACATCGTGCTACAGGAGGGCGCTCAGGAAGGCGCGCTTCGGGTGAACGTGCAGACCCGCACCGTCACGGCGGTCCAGGTGAACCTGCCCGGTGAGAGAGTCGAGAAGGTTGAGATTCTCGATATTACCTCCAACATCGAGCAGGGCTTGCAGACGATGGTGGTGTCGCTCCGCAACGCGGGCACGGAGATGGTCAAACCAACGGGCGAACTCGTCGTCACGGACGCGCAGGGCAACGAGATTCAACGGCTGCCGCTCCAGCTTGACACCTTCCTGCCCCGCTCCGAAATCCAGTACCCCGTCTACGTTCAGGGGCAGGCACTCCCGGAGGGGCAATATCACGCCTCCCTCACACTCAAGTATGGCACGGGCACCGAGGCGAATTACGATAGAACCTTCGAGGTGTCTGCCGCGCAAATCCAGCAGTTGTACGAGGCGGTTCAACAGCAGTTGCCGCAGGCAGCCTCGGAGAGCGCGCCGCAGGAGAATGGCACGCAGGCAGTCGTAGCCCCTGCGGCTGGCAGCCTCTCGATGGGCATGCTGGCAGTGATTGTCCTCAGCACCCTCCTGAGCGCGCTGGTGACGGCTCTCGTCGTCCTGCGCCTCACCCGCTCAACAGGCAAGAAGCAGGAAGCGTAACCGCTCCGAGAACCAATTTGCTCCAAAAACAGAGGCCGCGCTTCAGGCGAAGTGCGGCCTCTGTGACGTATCAGGGTGAGATGTCAGCCTCTCAAGAGATAGCGCCAAGCTGTTGCAGTAGGCCCAGAGTATCGTTGATGACGTAGATCTCCTCTATCCTGCCCCCAACCACGCGGAAGATGCCGATACTGCCATAGGCGATAGCCTTGCCCGTCGGCGCGATGTGCTGGAACTGGCCCTGGTGCGTGCCCTGCGCCGTCGTCCGTGCCATAACCGTATCATCCTCGGCAATAAGCTCGTCTATCGCAACATAGAGGTCCGGGAAGGCGGCGCGGAAGCGGGTAATCACCTGCTTGAACCCCTCGATGCCACGCACGGGCTGCGGCAGGTTCGGGTTGTGGAGGGCGAAGCCTGGAGAAAGAATCGCGTCGGCCACCTCTAGATTTCCCTGGTTCCAGCCTTCCTCGAAGTAGCGGCGCACGAGGGCTTTATTTGCTTCTAATGACATAGGCATGGCTCCTTTGCTGCGGGACAACGTTCCTCTGGCGGCACACAGAAGATGAACTAGAAAACGGGCGTCCATTCACATTGGACGCCCGTTTGCACGTTGTACAATCTAGCCCGTCTTGACCTTGCTGGTATCTATGGTTTCTATCTTGGAGGGCGCAATCAGTCCGTGCGCCACCTGCGCGCCTATCTTTGCCATCGTGGGCGGGTGGAGGAGCATGTTCGCGTAGTTGGCGTTCGCCATTGGGCAGGCACACTCCTTAGCGGCGATGGAGCGGCGCATCTCCTGAAGGCCACCAACGTGCTCGAACCAGATGGGCCGGAGATCGTAGTTCGTCTCGCGCAGGTTCGCCACCGACTCCGCGCGGATACAGCAACTCCACACGTCGCCATTTGGGGCGATGTGCGCGCTCGCCCAACCCGCGTGGCAGGGAATCACCTGCTCGTTGTCGAAGAGCACCTTCTTGGCAAGCTGGTAGTACTGCGCGCGGAACGCCTGCGTCACCCGCGCCAGCCCCTTCACTGGCTTCTTCCGCGCCTGCTCGCTTAGGAAGTCGGCGACGGGCGCGTACTCCTCCGCCAGGGGCGTAATCTCCCAGCCGAGCGTCGAGAGTTCGGCGCGCTCCTCGGCGACCTCGGTGATGTAGCTGTCCGGCTCCAACGGTTGCAGGCCGTGATAGATGTCGTAGAAGCGCTCAATATTGAACTGCGAGATAACCGTATGCACG
>DASVVH010000459.1:0-3903 GCA_036386615.1 Ardenticatenaceae bacterium | reverse complement strand
CGGGAGGGGCGGCGCGTCGGGGTCAAGCGAAGCATCATAGCCTGACGAGCGCGGCCTGCTGGTGCTCCTGTTGCTGCCTGTCCTGGGGAATCCCTCTTCCCTGGCGGGCTGCCCGAAATCTCCCTCCAACTCGTGCAGGAGTGCCCAATCCGTTTCACCCTCGTCCTCCTCGACAGGAGCACTCACAACAGGCTCGCGCCTGAAGGTGGAGACACCTGCCCCGGTCAACTCCTCAAGGAACGACCAGTCTGACGAGGTTGTTTCGGCGGGCGCGGGAGCCGGTGGCTCGTCCGTCAGAGGCGAGAGCCGCTGTTCCTCCGGTGTGGTACTGGGTGGCAGGAGAAAGGGGTCGGGGTCGCCTCCTGATATAGGTCCGGTGACGGGCGGTGCCAGGACGATGGGCGGCTCTTCCTCCTGCTCGGCCTCGAACGTGGAGTCAGTACTGGCCTCAAGTTCTGCCAGATAGACGGTTGCTTCGGTGAAAGTAGGGTCCAGGCGCAGGGCGCGATGGAGCGCATCTACGGCGTGCTCGCGGTTGTCCAGCGAGCGGGCCAGCCAGTACCAAAGCTCGCTCTCTTTAGGGAAGCGGCGCACCGCCTGGGTCAACAGTGCTCGCGCGCCCTCGCGGTCGCCCTGCTGCAACAGGTGTCGCGCCTCTTTGATGGCCTGTAGGATTGGAACAGTCATAGCATCGAATCTCTTGTTTTTGCCTGAAAATGGCTGCTGGTTGCCTTACGGCAATCGTTCTACTAGTGTGCTTATAAATGCTTGCAGATAAATAGGATAAAGGGGCCGGATGCGAGGGGCCGTTCGTGCTGGACCCATTCTCTCACGCGTCCAGCCGGAAGGCGATGTAGGGCACTATCATCTCTTCCGGCTCCAGAGAGCCGTGCATGCCCAGGAGCACAATATCGGGGTCTCCCGTCCACATCATGGCCCCGCCTTTGGAGAGCATCACGAAGTCCCCGATGCGGCGCTCCGCGTCGGGGTGCAGCCGCTCCGTTGGGCCATATAGGCCCGCCTGAAGCGCCTCTACGGCGTCAAGCAGGTGGAAGTCCTCCGCCAGATGGGCCTGATAATATTCCCGGATGGCATCGTGCCTGCCGTGACGGGCGTAGAGGTACATGTGCCGGGCCTCGCCGCCGGGCATCAGCGAGAGGTGGCGCAGAAGGTCAGGGTGTTTCTGCGTCAGGTGCCGCTTGGCAAGGGGCGAGAAGACGTGCCCGTGATCGGCGGTCAGAATCAGGGCGGTCTTTCCGCGTGCCGAGGCGGGCAGGTCGGCCATGAAGGCGTCTAGGTGGAAACGGAACTCGCGCCAGAGCGACGCCCAGGAAGGCGCGTCCGGGCCGTCGCGGTGGCTGAACTCGTCAAAGTCGGGGTAGTAGGCGTAGCAGTAGGCGCGTCTGCCCCGGTTACGCTCCGTCCAGTCGCGCAGCTTCAGCCACATGTCCGTCGCGTTGAGATAGCCGACGACTTCGGCCCCGCGCTGCTGCATATTCGACAGTGGGCTGTGGGCGATAGCGCGGGGCATCAGAGAGGTCGTGCCGACGCCTCCGGCGCTCAAGACCTGGGCAAGCGAGGGGATTGGGAGGAACGATGCTGGCTCCATGCCCCAGCGCAGCAACTCTCCGGTGGCTTCCGGGCCGCGCGCGGCGGGCTTCCAGAAGAGCATGTTGCCGACGACGGACTGCTCCATCAGCAGGAAGCTGAAGCCCATCATTCCGTGCTCGGCTGGCGCGGCCCCATTGCCCCAGAGGGTCGTCGTGGCCGCGCTGGTCGTGGACGGAGAGACGGAGGTGATGGGGGCGATGGTCGCGCCCCACTGCTCCAGTAGGCGGGGAAAGGTGATGTCCTGCTGCTCGACCACCTCCCAGAGCCGCCGCCAGCCGATGCCGTCCACCAGCAGGAGGATGACGCGCTCGACATCCTGCCACTCAGGCAGGAGTGCGGCCTCTAAGGGCGGGGCTGCCCACCCCTGCTGGACGCCAAGCAGGCGGCCAATGGTGGCGGGCAGGTTGGCGATGGAGCGCCCATCGTAGCGGGGCAGCACGTAGCGTTCCGGCAGCAGGTCGCCCAAGGGGCCAAGCCGCGCCGCGAGCAGTTGACCTTCGAGTTCACGCAGGTTCACCATTGACTCTCCCCCTCCCCTTACGGAGCGCGCCTGATTACGCTAGGCATTCTGCCGCAGGAGGCCAATGGCGCGTTCCAGGCGGGAGAGGACGGCTTCGCGCCCGACGTGGTAGACGGTCTCGAAGATGCCGGGGGCCTGCGTGCGCCCCGTGATGGCGACGCGAATGGGCTGGAAGAGTTGGCCGGGCTTCAGTTCTAGCTCCTCGGCCAGCCCGCGCAGCGCCGCCTCGATGCCCTCCATGCTCCAATCGGCCTCGCCCAGAGCGCTTCGCGCCGCCTCAAGGGTGCTGACGGTCATGGCGGTGTCCATCTTCTTGCCCGGTAGGTCTCCGGAGCTGGGGGTGGGCGCGTCGGCCAGGAAGAAGTCGAGCAGTTCGGGGCCTTCGCTGAGGAGCTTCATGCGCTCCTGTACGAGGGGCAGCACCTCGACGAGCCGCGCGCGGTCAGTGGGCAGGCCCGCCCTTTCGAGGAAGGGGGCGACGCGCTCGGCCAACTCCTCCACCGGAAGCTGGCGGATGTAGTAGCCGTTCATCCACTCCAGCTTCTCGTAATTCATGGCGGAGGGGCTAACTTTGATGTCGTAGATGTTGAACTTCTCGACGAGTTCGTCCAGCGTGGCAATCTCTTCGTCCGCCGAGAAGGACCAGCCGAGCAGGGCGATGTAGTTGACGAAGGCTTCCGGCAGGTAGCCCGCCTCGCGGAACTCATAGACCATCGTCAGGTTGTCGCTGCCCGCGCCGTCCCCGCTCTGCTTTCGCTTGGAGAGTTTGCCCTTGCCGTTGGGGTTCAGAATCAGGGGCAGGTGGACGTAGAGCGGCGGCTCCCAGCCCAGCGCCTCGTAAGTGATGATGTGCAGGGGGAAGGTGGGCAGATACTCGCTGCCGCGCATGGCGTGGGAGATTCGCATGTCATGGTCGTCTACGATGTGGGCGAGGTGATAGGTGGGCAGGCTGTCACTCTTTAGGAGGATGATGTCTTCGAGGGTCGAGTTGTCGAAGACCGACTCATCACGGATGGCGTCCTTGACGCGGGTTTCGCCCTTAAGGGGCACGGCGAGCCGGACGACGGGGTTGCGCCCCTCGCGCTCGCAGGTGGCGGCCTCCGCCGCGCGCTCGTCATCGTTCAGAAAGCGGCAGTGGCGGTCGTAGCCGGGCGGCTGCTTATTGGCGATCTGTTGCTCGCGCAGCCTCTGAAGCCGCTCGCTGGAACAGTAGCAGTAGTAGGCGTGGCCCGACTGGATAAGGCGCTGCGCCTCTTCCTGGTAACGGTGGGCGTGCTGGGTCTGGAAGTACTCGTTAGGCTCGGCGTCGGGGCCAAGCGGCCCCTCGTCAACGTCCAGGCCCAGCCAGGCCATCATGTCGAAGATGTCGGCGAGCGCATCGGCGCGGAAGCGCGCCTGGTCGGTGTCCTCGATGCGGAGGATGAAGTCGCCGCCATTGTGGCGCGCCCAGAGCCAGGGAAAGAGGGCCGAGCGCGCGCCGCCAAGATGCTGAAGCCCGGTTGGGCTGGGCGCGTATCGCGTGCGGACGCGTGGTGTATCAGACATAACCGCTATCACTCCTGCTTCTGATTATCAGTTGGCAAAGTATACCATAGGTGTCTTCTTGAACGATAGACGGTGGACGGTAGACGGCAGGGCAATCGCATCAAAATTGAAGGGACGATAGGATAGAGGCCCAAAGTTGAACAAGGAGAGCCGCCATGAGCCCGAATCCGACAGCGAGCATCTTGGAGCACTTTGCGGAGCTGAATGATCCGCGTGTGGAGCGGACG
>DASVVH010000458.1:0-5920 GCA_036386615.1 Ardenticatenaceae bacterium | reverse complement strand
TTATCCCGTATCCCATATCTCGTATCCCATATCTCACATCTCACATCCCGCATCCCGCATCTCACATCTCATATCCCCTCTTCCGCTTCTCCTCCACGTAATACTCCCAGTTGCCGGGGTACGAGACCAACTCGCCGTCCTCCAACTCCACGATGCGCGTGGCGATACTGTCAAGGAAGTAGCGGTCATGCGAGATGACGAGAACCGTCCCTTTGTAACCCTCGATGACCTGCTCCAGCACCTCCGCGCTCGGAATGTCCAGGTTGTTGGTTGGCTCGTCCAGCAGCAGGAAGTTGGACGACGTGAGCATCAGCTTGGCGAATTGAAGGCGGCTCTTCTCGCCGCCGCTCAACGCCCTCACCGGCTTCTGCGCCTCGTTCTTCCCGAACATGAAGCGCCCCAGGAAGCTGTACGCCTCGCCCTCGTACATCGGCTTCAGCTTGCGTATTTCGTCCACTACCGTGCTGGCGTAATCCAGCGTCTGGTGCTCCTGCGAGTAATAGGCCACCTTGGTGCTCGGTCCTACCCGAATCTCGCCCGCCGTCGGCTCCATCTCGCCCAGAATCAGCTTGAACAGTACGCTCTTCCCCGCGCCGTTCGGCCCGACCAGCCCCACCACCTCGCCGCTCCAGATAAGCGCCTCGGCATCCGTCAGCACCTCTTTGTCCTCGCCGTTCGGCCCCTCGAAGAGCTTCCACAGCCCCTTGATTTCCAGCGTCTTGTCGCTCCCGCGTGACCCGTTGAGGCTCAACGACATCGTGCGGGCTTCCATCTGGGGCCGCTCGACGCGCTCCATCCGGTCCAGCCGCTTCTGGATGTTGCGTGCGCGCTGGATCATCGCCTCGTTCTGCCCGCCGCTCGACCACGAGATGAGACGCTGCATCGAGGTCTCCATCCGCTTAATCTCGCGCTGCTGGAGAGAGTAGGATTTCAATTGCCCCTGCATGGTCACGTTCTTCTCGAAGGCGAACTGCGAGTAGTTGCCGTGCCACAGGATAGCCTGCCCCCGGTCCACCTCCACAATCTCCTCCGCCACCACGTCCAGCAGGTAACGGTCGTGCGAGATGATGACCACCGTGCCGGGGTAGTCGTTGATGAGCTTTTCCAACTCGCGCTTGCCCCGAATGTCCAGATGGTTGTCAGGCTCGTCCAGCAGCAGCAAGTCGGGCCGCGCGATGAGAAGCTGGGTCAGCCCCAGCAGCTTCTTCTGCCCGCCCGACAGCGCGCCCGTCCGCTGCCCGAACTGCTCATCCGAGAAGCCAAAGCCGCGCAGGGTCTGCTCCACGCGGTTCTGGTACATCAGCCCGCCCGCCGCGTCGAACTGCGCCAGAAGCACCTCCTGCTGGTGCAGCACTTTCTCCAGCCGCGTCGGGTCGCCGTACACCTCCGGCTCCGCCATCCGCGCCTCGACCCGGTGCAACTCCGCGTTGATGCGCGCGAGATTGCTGCTCGCCTCCAGCGCCACCTCCAGCAGCGTCTTGCCGGGGTCGAACTCCGGCTCCTGCGAGAGATAGCCGATGCTCAAGCCGGGATGACGCCAGATAGCGCCCGAATCCGGCTCCTCGCGCCCGGCAATCATGCGGAACAGCGTGGACTTGCCCGCCCCGTTTGGCCCCACCATCCCGATGCGCTTGCCCTTCTGGATTTCAACTGAGCAATTCTCCAGAATGTGGTGAATCCCACCAAACGTCTTGCTTACCCCTGCAACATTTACAATGACAGTCATGGTTCCCTCGACTTCTTCGACTGGTTCTCCTGAGTCCTCAAGCCATAGGCCATCCGCGCGCGGCAAAACAAAAAACCGTGAGCGGATGCGCCCACGGCTCTCGGTTCGATAAATCGTCGCGGCTGCGACTTTACATAATTATCTGCCGATAGGCGCACTCGTCCCCGCAGGGGCGGCCATAAGCTGCCAGTAAGGAACTCTTGAAGACGAGCGCGTAATTCATCGTGCAGATTTCTCCAGGCCGCATTGTACTGGTTGCCGCTCTTGGTGTCAATAGCTGAACTCAATCTCGCAGGAGATTCCGAAGTTTAGTCTGAACCCGGCCCTTGCATCAGGTGGCTATACTTCAACCCGCTTCCTGTCAGCATCAGCACCACCCGCTCCTCCGGGCCAATCTCGCCTGCCGCCAGCAGCCGCCTCAACGCCACCAGCGTCGCCGTCGCCTCCGGCGCTACGAACAGCCCCTCGTTCCGCCCCATCTCCCCCACCGCCTCCCGAATCGCCTCGTCGGGCACGGCCAGCGCCGTCCCCCCGCTCTCCCGGATGGCCCGCAGGATGAGAAAGTCACCGATGGCGGCGGGCACCCTCAGCCCGTCCGCGATGGTCGCCGCGTTCTGCCAGGGTTCCGCCGTCTCCTCTCCCGCCTCAAAGGCCCGCACAATTGGGGCGCACCCCTCGCTCTGCACCGCGACCATCCGGGGCCGCTCCGCGCCAATCCAGCCCAGCGCCTCCATCTCCTCGAATGCCTTCCAGATGCCAATCAGCCCCGTGCCGCCGCCCGTCGGGTAGACAATCACGTCCGGCAGCAGCCACCCGAACTGCTCCGCCAACTCGTAGCCCATCGTCTTCTTGCCCTCGATGCGGTATGGCTCCTTCAGCGTCGAGAGGTCGAACCAGCGCCCCTCCTCCACGCCAGCCCGCACGTACCGGGCGCAGTCCGTAATCAGCCCATCAATCAGCGTCACCTCCGCGCCCAGTGCTCGCATCTCTGCCACGAAGAGCGGCGGCACGTCCCGCGGCAGAAAGACGAACGCGGGCAGCCCCGCGACCGCCGCATACGCCGCCATTGCGCTACCCGCGTTGCCCGCGCTGGGAATCGCCAGAGTCTCCACGCCCAATTCCGCCGCCCGCGACACGGCCATGCTCAGGCCGCGCGCTTTGAAGGACGCGGTTGGGTTCTGCCCCTCGTCCTTTCCATAGAGGTTCGTCAGCCCCAGCGTCCTGCCCAGCCGCTCCAACCGCAGCAGCGGCGTGAACCCCTCTCCGAGCGTCAATCTGAAAGCTGGCTGCCGAACGGGCAGCATCTCGGCGTAGCGCCACATCGTCGCCTCGCGCCCCTGCAAGCCCTCGCGCGGGAAGCCTTGCCGCGCCGCCTCCAGATCGTATCGCGCCAGCAACGGCTTCGCGCACGCCGGACACAGATTCCATGCCCGTTCAGCATCGTACGTCGTGCCACACGCCGCGCACTCCAGGTGCGTCAGATAGCTCTGCATCGTCGCGCTCCTTCTCTTGACATAGTGACCTGAAATAGAAAACTGGAAGCCCAATTCAGCAGAAGTTGAGCTTCCAGTTTCGTAAAGCAGCTAGCGACCGAGTACCCCCGGTAGGATTCGAACCTACGACTCCCTGCTTAGAAGGCAGGTGCTCTATCCCCTGAGCTACGGGGGCTAACAGGGCGATATTATAACACGCTTCGTCTGGAATATCGAATTCAGGTCGCCGATTTTATCACTTCGCAGGAGACTATCTCACGGCAAACAACCTGCTAGAGATAAGGTGGTACGAGGATGGAACTTCAACTGTAGGAGGCAGGCATGAACATCTCAATCGAATTCTGTAGGATGTGAAACTACACGCCAAGAGCCGTCAGTATGGCGGACAAACTGCTTCAAGAATTCGGCCAGGCTGTTGAGGGCCTGTGCCTCATTCCCTCTTCCGGCGGTGTCTTTGAAGTCGAGGTAGACGGGAACCTCATCTTCTCGAAGAAACAGCTCAAGCGCCACGCCACCTGGGAAGAAATCAGAGATGCTATCGAAGCGCTTTAAACCTGGGGGCGATTACCCCAAACTGTAGCCGCGCCACCCTTGACATAACCGAGGCATCAGGAGTACACTACCTACGATGTGCGAGATTCATAACCTATAGCAGCCGCCTAATCCCGCAATGTGGCGGGAGCGGAGGACCCAAGTTTCTGGGGTGAACTTCTCTTCGAGAAGCGAGTATTTTCCGGCTCGAACCCGTCAGCTAACTCCGCAGGTGTAAGGAAAAGCAGCGAGAGCCACAGCGCGCGCTGTGGTTTTTTTGTGAGTCGCGTTCCCTCGCCAGTTACCCCCGTAGCCCCTCAGGCCAGCCCCCTGAGCAGCAGTCTGGACTACGCTGCGCCAACGACGAGTAGAAGCTTTTCCGCCGCCTGAACACTTTCGAGAGTGTGCCGGGCCGTTCGACGCGGCATGAGCGCGCTAGCCAGTCACCTCAAGCGATGGCAGCGCTCGTGAGCCTCGTTTAACCAGTAGCGTCTGCTTTACAGAAGAACCCGCGCATCGGCGGTTGATTCGCGTCTTCCCGGCTGGCGTCCAGCAACGGTACTCATGGAGTCATCGTATAGGATGCCGGGGACCATCCAAGACAGCTAGAGGATTACAATGGCAGTCAGTTACTCCACCATCAAACGCATTCTAATTGGGAAGCCATTCCCGACCAGTGCCCAGGCCCACGAACGGCTCGACAAGAAGCGGGGGCTGGCGATTTTTGCCTCCGACCCCATCAGTAGTAACGCCTACGCTACCGAAGCCATCATGGACATTCTCATTGTCCTCGGCAGCGGCGCGCTGGCGCTCACTTTGCCCATCGCCGGGGCGATTGCCCTGCTGGTCATCCTGGTCGTCTTCAGTTACACACAGACTATTCTGCACTACCCTAAAGGTGGCGGTGCATACATCGTCGCCAAAGATAATCTTGGTGTGCTGCCCTCCCTGATGGCAGGCGCGGCGCTCCTGACCGACTACATCCTAACCGTATCGGTCTCGGTGTCGGCGGGCGTGCGCGCGCTTACCTCCGCCTTCCCGGAAGTTCACGATTATCGCGTCATTTTTGCCCTCATCATCATCGCCATTCTGACCCTGATCAACCTGCGAGGCGTGCGGGAGAGCGGCACCATCTTCGCGTTTCCCACCTACGCCTTCGTCTTCGGCGTCCTCTTCGTCGTCATTCTGGGGCTTATCCGCTACTTCGGGCTTTTCGGAACCACCCCACTCGCTCCGCCGCACGTCGTGGTCGAGCCATCGAGTACACTGGTCGGCTTCGCCTACGTCTGGCTCATCCTTCGCGCCTTCGCGGCTGGCTGTACCGCGCTGACAGGCATCGAGGCGATTAGCGATGGTGTGGCCGCCTTCAAAGCGCCGGAGGCGAAGAACGCGGCGACGACGATGATTGTGATGGGCGTGATGGCGATGAGCCTCTTCCTGGGCATCTCCTTCCTCGCTACCCATCTGGAACTGGTTCCGAGGGAGACCGACAGCATTCTCTCGCAGATGACGCGCTCCGTCACCAGCGGCTTGCCCGGCGGCGGCCTGATGTATCTGTGGGTCCAGCTATTTACGATGCTGATATTGGTTCTGGCAGCGAATACAGGCTACCAGGATTTCCCACGCCTGGGCTACTTTCTGGCGCGCGACGGCTTTCTGCCGCGCTGGATGCAGAACCTGGGGAGCCGCCTTGTCTTTAGCTCCGGTATCGTCGTGCTGGCCGTTCTCTCAAGCATCATCGTCGTTGCCTTCCAGGCGGACGAGATTGCGATGCTCCCTCTCTATGCCCTGGGTGTTATGATTAGCTTCACCGTCTCGCAGGCGGGCATGGTGCGGCTGTGGAACAAGATTGCCACTATTCCACCAGGCGAGGAGTTGGAGACCGGGGCGACGGTGCTTCGCCACGAGACGGGACTCTGGTGGAAGCGGGCGGTGAACGCTATCGGCGCAGTGACGACCTTCATCGTGCTAGTGGTGCTCATCGCCACCAAGTTCACGTCAGGCGCGTGGCTCATCGTCGTGGCGATTCCGGGCATCATCTTCATGTTCCGCTCCATCAAGGGTCATTACAAGAAGGTGGCTGAGAAGCTACGCACGAGCAACCTCACGGTGAGGGACATCGCGGACGTGGCAGACGTGGTCATCGTGCCCATCGCCGATGTGCATCGTG
>DASVVH010000457.1:0-4831 GCA_036386615.1 Ardenticatenaceae bacterium | reverse complement strand
GTACATTTGTTGACATTGTTTCTATTCGTGTCATGGTCGTGGAGAACGACTTTTTCACCACAAAGACACAAAGAACGGCCACAGAAGATTTCATGTTTAGTTCCTAAGCATCTAAAGGGGTTGCGCGGGTTGGCGAGTCTGGGAAAACGTTAGTTTCTACATAATAAAAGACCTCAGGTGCCAAAATCCTGAGGAACTGGTAGGCAGTTGATAAATACACGCCGGATGATGGAAGTCGCGAGGGGAGCATAGGGGAGAAACAAAAAGGAGCCCCGACGAACCTTCTCGCCTCCACACCGTTTCGGGTGTAGAAGCCGAACAATCCGTTGGGGCTTCCTTATCCCCTGAAGAGAAGAATCTTGCGAAACGTCATCTCCAGAAGATAGACGCAGTATACGAGCCTAACACCGGGTTGTCAAGGCTTTTATGTTGAGCTACGAGGGGAGTTTCGATGACAGTTTGTTCATCTGGCGACGACCGACGACCGCTAACAGATAACGGTATAACTCCGCTGTAGGCGAAGGCGCAAAGGGAATTTCTTGGAGAACTGCACACGATGGGCACGATAGAAGTGCTGCTTAGGAATGTCAAACAAAAAGCCCGCCTCAAATCGGCGGGCTTTTTGTTTACCAGGGTGTATGGCTACTCGGTAGGCACCCATTGGGGCCTGCGCTTCTCGGCAAAGGCGGTCATGCCCTCGCGGCCCTCGTCGCCCGCGCTGAGGGTCGCCAGCGTCTGGACGCGGTACTCCTTGCTCTCTTCCGCCGGACGCTCGGCGACGTGGAAGAGCAGCGCCTTGGTGGTCGCCAGGGCGTCGGGTCCACCCTGTAGAATGTCGGCGATGTAGCTTTCCACTACCTGCTCGGCGGTGCCCACCAGGGCGACTTCCTGCACGAGGCCCAGGTCGAAGGCGGTTTTGCCGTTCAGACGGCGGCCCGTGAGGGCAAGCTGGCGCGTGCGCGTCAGGCCGATGCGCTCGATGACGTAGGGGGAGATGACGGCGGGCGTCAGGCCGAGGCGTACTTCGGGCAGGGCCATGAAGGCTTTCTCGTCCGCCACCGCGATGTCGCTGACGCAGACGAGGCCGAAGCCGCCGCCCATCGCCGCCCCCTCGACGAGGACGACCGTCACCTGCGGTGAGCGCTGCACGGCGTGCAGCATGGCATCAAGGGCGCGCGCGTAGACGACCGAGGCTTCCGCCGAGCCGTTGCTGTTGAGTTCCTTGATGTCGGCTCCGGCGCAGAAGGTATCGCCCGCGCCGCGAATCAGGACGCAGCGAATCGAGCGCTCCTCGCGGATGCTCGTGAAGAATTCGTGAATCTCCTGAACCATTCGCAGGTTCATGGCATTGCGCGCTTCGGGGCGGTCTAGGGTGAGATAGACAACCGCGCCCGCGCGCTCGACGACGATGGTTTCAAACTGCTGGGTGAACGTTGCGTACATGGATGTTACCTAGCACTCGTGTATGAACGGAAGTATAGATCGGCTCTCGCTCCGGCGCGGTGGGCTATCGCACAATCTCGCCCTGCTCCGGCGAGGGGCAAAGAACAGCCCGAAAGCGCGTTTCCCACCTTCGGGCTTTATTCACGAGTCAGAATATACCGGAAAAAGACTGTCAAAAGCTATCACACCCCTCTCGCTGACCCCACTTTTCTATCAATTCAGGCCCAATTGCCGGATTAGCCGCCTTGACACAGCCGTTTTGGATTGGGGGAACTTGCTCGGCGAATATGGAAGGCTTGAACATGCATCTGTACAGGGCCGCGCCAATCGAACTCTCCTAATGTTCTTCAACCTTCCTTGCCTGCCTACCCACTTGCGCGACGGTATCTATCACCTTTATACTAATAGCAGTAGAGCGCTCGGCTACTAACGGATGGCGCTCTGCGACTGTCTGATATTTACTCTTTCATCGCACCCGACATCGGACGGCTGTGTGTGAGGGCGGAGCGTGGCTTTGCCCGATTTTTTTCATCAGGAGGCAGCATGAGTAGGTTGTGGAGGAAGGTATTGTGGGTCAGTCTGTTGGTGGGACTGCTGGCAGTAGGAGCCATCGGCGCGAGCGCTCAGGCCCCGGCAGGCGTCGGAACCGGGCCGCGAGATGCTGACTCTGTAGCGGGGGGGCAGTCCCTGGCCCCAGTCGTCACCGAGTACGGGCGCGTCACCCTGTCGACGGATGGCCTGGGCAGTAATTCGGGCACCGGAACGATTCAGGTCGAGAAGCCATCAGGCGCGACGGTGCGCCGCGCGTACATGGCTGCCGCCAGCACTGGCTTTTCAGGCTACACCATACAAGCTGGCAATATCAAGATTAACGGCGCGGACGTGGCCTTTTCGACGATGGTGCCGTGCAGCGCCGCTGTCGGATGCATCAACCACTGGGCCGAGGTGACCAACATCGTGAAGCCCATCGTGGATGGTGCCCCGGCTGGGCGCGTAGATTTAACCGTGACCGAGGACGGGGGTTTTACGAGCAGAATAGACGGGGAGATCATCGCCGTGATCTTTGACGACCCCAACCGCACGGCTGACAGCACCATCGTACTGCTCTTTGGCGCGCAGAACGTAGACGGTGATACCTTCTCCATCGGGCTGTCCGAGCCTCTGGACACCAGTAATCCAGACCTCAGCCTCAACCTGGGCCTGGGCATCTCGTTCGGTGCTCAAGTTCCTGACCAATCGGTGCCGCAGTTCAGCGAGGTCTCCGTTAATCAGCAGCGGATGACCTCGGCGGCGGGTGGGAATGATGATGGCGACCAGCTCGCAAACGGCGCGTTACTCACTGTGGGTGGCTTGGACGACAGCACCGACAACCCGGCTGACCCCCATGCACCACCAACTGGCGACCCGCGCTTTGACGACGAGTTGTACAACCTGCTGCCTTTCGTCGAGAACGGCGACACCGCGATTGAGGTCTTCACCCTGAACCCATCGAACGACGACAATATCTTCTTCGCGTCGCTGTTGCTGGGGAACGTCACCGCCGTCGTGGGTGAGGGCATCGTGCTGGGGCCAGCCGAGGGGCAAGCCTGCATCGCGAGCGACGAATACACCGTCACCGCCACCGTGCAGGATACAGAGGGCAACCCCATTGCGGACCGCAATGTTGCCTTCAACATCACGAGTGGCCCGAATATGGGTAACAATGGCAACGCCGCGACCAACGCTTCGGGCCAGGCGACCTTCACCTACACGAGTAGCGCGACAGGCATCGACGTCATACAGGCGAGCTTCGTAGCCAGTGGAGGGGAGACCCTCACCTCCAACCAGGTTTCAGTGGTCTGGGAAGATTGCACGACGAGTGTAACCCTGTCAGGCGTGCAGGCGCTGCCTGCGGCGGCACCTCGTCCCGTTGTTCCGGCGCTCGTTGCGCTTACCCTGCTCGCGGGGCTGGTCATCGCCCTGCGCCGCAGGAAGTAAGCCTCTCTCCTAATCCCTAACGACAAGGGGCTGGCAGTTAGTTGCCAGCCCTTTCTCTTTTGTGTCAGGTCGCCATCAGTAAAAGGACTCCGGCACCCTGGCCGACGCGGGCAAGTAGTCCCGTTGCAACAGACTCACTATCGGCGCTAGAGCATGTCGTCGAGTGACCAGTGTTGCCCCCACCGGGCATCAATCTCATCGCGCACGCGCTGGTAGCGAATATCGGTCGAGAGGCGAATCTGCGAGGGGTGCTGGTTCACGGTCGAGGCATGAATCATGTGGGCGCTGTGGACCATCATGTCGCCCGCCGCGTAGTCTGCGATGAGCCACCGGGTATTGAACCGCTCCGCCATCTCCGGCAGGTTCTTGCTGACCCAGCCGCCCTCAGTCATGTTCCTGTTGTAGGCGCTCACCTGCTCCTCCGGTGACAGCGTGGCATTCTTCGCGGCGAACTCGGCCTCCATCTGCTGGCCGATGGCGTGCGACCCTTCCAGATAGACAAGGCCCCCCATCTGGACGGGTACATCGCCGATGGGAATCCAACTGGTGCAGACGCTGGAGGTGCCACCGCGCAGGTAGATGAGGTCGTAGTGTGCCGCCGTGCTCGACTGTGTACCGGGGAGTGAGCTACGCAGAATCTTTCGCTTGTGCAAGTAGACTGGCCCATCCAGAAACGCCTCGTAGAATCGCCAGATTCGTTCGTCAAGGCAGAACGCCTCAAAGGCGGCGGACCGCACCACCTCCATCAGCAGACGGTTGTGAAGGTCGCGGTCAAATGGCTGGCCGGAGTACAGGCCAGCCGTCAAATCTCCATCGGGAGCAATGAGGCCAGTAGGCAGCATCGTCTCGAAGTAGCGACGGCGGAAAGCGAGGACCCTCTTCCGCTCCAGAAAGCCGCGCAGCCACAGATACCCCTGTGCGCGATATTGCTCCCGCAGGGCATTCATGGGCGTCGCGGGGTCGCTGGGAACGAGACGCCCCAGGCGGTCGGGTGCGCTGGAAAGCGCGTAGCCATTACTCACGAGGGGCTGCTCATACACAACTGACATTCAATACCTCTCTGGCTCCGGTACAATGAAGGATAGTGTAAAAGGACTCTGATACATGGATGCTGGCAAGCAGTTCATCCTCGCCGCAGGCGGCGGGCCAGGAAACCACGATGCGGGGCGAAGAGGAAGGCGAGGACGAAGATGGCGGTGCAGGTGAGGACGATGGCCGCGCCCGACGAGACGTTGCCGTAGTAGGAGGCGAGAAGCCCCGCGACGGTGGCGAAGATGGAGAAGAGCGAGGCCAGCAGCATCATCCTCGGTAGGCGGTCGGTGAGCAGGGAGGCCGCCGCCGAGGGGGTGACGAGCAGCGCGGAGACGAGGATAACGCCAACGGTCTGGATGCCCGTGACGATGGCGAGGGC
>DASVVH010000456.1:0-4001 GCA_036386615.1 Ardenticatenaceae bacterium | reverse complement strand
CGTCCGCTCAACACGTGGATCAGTCAACCCCTCAAAGTGCTCCAGAATACTCGCTGTCGGATTTGTACTCATTGCTTGTCCTCTTCCTTGGCTGCTTTGCTGCTATCCTATCTCCCTTCCAATTTAGATGCGATTGCCCTGCGGGATGCGGGACGCGGGATGCGGGATGCGGGATGCGGGACGCGAGATGTGCCCTGTTCGGGCAACGCTATTAGCACTGTTCATCCCACATCTCACATCTCACATCTCATATCTCCAACGCTGGCAGGACGGCGATGCCGAGGGCACCGGGGCCAGTGTGCGTTGCCACCACGGGGCCAATCTCGCAGCGAATGGACTCCTGAACGTTCAGGCGGGCGCGGGCCTGGCTTTCCAGGTCGTCCAGGTCGGGCGCGTTGGCCTGCCCGACGGAGAGCCACACGGGTTGGTTGCCGAAGCGTTCCACTTCCATCTGAACCATCTGCTCGATAGCTTTGCGGCGGCTGCGCGCACGCTCGCCCGGCTCCAGTTTGCCATCCTTGATGTAGATGACGGGCTTGACGCGCAGGAGTCCCCCCAGGAAGGCTGCCGCGCCGCCAATGCGCCCTCCCTTCCTGAGATATTCGAGCGTATCCAGAGTAAGGACGAGGAGGGTTTGATTGGCGAGCGCCTCGACCTTAGAGACGATTTCCTGGCGCGATTTTCCTGCCTGCGCCATGCGCGCCGCCGCCATGACCATCAGCGCCTCCCCAACGGAAGCGGAGAGGGTATCCACGACAGATATAGGCGCGTCGTCCAATGCATTCGCCGCGTTTCGAGCGGAGTTGTTGGTGCCGCTCAATTTGCTGGAAATGTGAATGGAGACAATCTCGTCGCCCGCTTCAACTATGGGCCTGTATATGTCCTCAAAGTCGGCGGGCGAGGGCTGGGATGTCGTGGGAAGTGGATTTGCATTCGGCAGGCGCGTAAAGAATTCGTCTTGAGAGAGATTGATACCCTCCTGGTAGGTATCATTTCCCACCTGCACGTAAAGGGGAACCACTGTCACGTTGTACTGTTGAGCGACATGGGGGGGCAGGTTGGCGGCGCTGTCTGTGATGATTCGAATCATGCACACCTCCGGGTCTTAAGTGTGAGTGTTTGTATGCATGATAACCCCATTTAAGTCGAGACGTTACGCTGAAGAGAGTCAAACAGATAGTATAAAGCCGAATCCTAAAACATACGCCGTGCTATGCACTGGTGCCAAACACGAAGAGGCCCCGCGAGTGGCGGGGCCTCTTCGTAAGTGTACGTCTGGAGAAAGCTTTTAGGTATTGAGATTGTCGCTGACGTTGGAGAAGACGTTGCCAATCTGCGGACCAAGCACGGACAGGATGGCGATGACGACGACGGCGACGAGCACGAGAATGAGTGCGTACTCTACGAGACCTTGGCCTTCTTCGCGGGGTAGATACATTAGGAATTCCTCCTGATAAGAGCGGGATGAAGCTGGATTAATATAATGGCGCTTCATCCAATTGATTGTGTCCTCAGACCGAAGACTTGACATCAATATACCAACCGAAAGGTCGCGTCACAATAGCATCATGGTACCAGGTTAGGTGTGTCGCCAGGTGTGGGCAGGCTCGTTCACATTCTCGATGATTGGCGTCAACTCAGGCCAGTTGCGATGCTCATGACCTTTGAGGTGGTGTTCCTCGTCTTGTTGAACGGTGGCGCGGGCCATGCCGCCGCGCTCCTAGCCCAGGAGTCCCACTAAAGTCCTACCTTTCGGGCGGGACTTTCGCGGCATGGCGATGCGGCGCACAGAGGTCTATCCTTATCCTACATTGGTAGAGGTCTGAAACGAGAGTAGGAGGGAGCGATGGTTACACATCTGCTCGGAGTCATCTATATGGCTGGCATTGGTCTGCTGTCGGCGCTAGGTGTCGGTGGGCTTGTTCACAGTCTCGATGATTGGCGTCAACTCAGGCCAGTCGCGATGGTCGTGACCTTTGAGATGGTGTTCCTCGTCTTGTTGAGCCGTGTCATGGCGCTCTCGTAAGGGGTTCCTCTTTGCCAAAGCTTATCACTGAGCCGGAGGAAGCATGCACCCCGAACCCTTACGGCACCCACGAGCCGCGAACTCGAAGTCTTAGTGGCATACGCTCACGGGCGGACGGTTGGCGAAACCGCTTCACAGTTGGGAATCGCTCGTAGCACTGTGAAGAACCGCCTGTAATCGTTATACCGCATGCTGGAGGTCGGAAACCGAACCGAGGCAACAATGGCCGCAATTCGCATGAGGCTCCTTCAGCCGCACGAATTGCAATAGCATAGCCGGGCATAGTGGCCGTTCCTCAGAGCCTCTCATGTAGGGGCTTTTTCGTTTGTGGGGCATCTCTTCACGAGGGGCGGGCGATGGGGCCAGGGATGGAGATGGCTAATCATTCTTGTTGTGAAGCTGTTTCTCGCGTAGGGTGTTTGTCTTATAATTGGTTCCTCCGACAAGCCGCTCCTCTCGTCTGACAGACGAGAGAAGGGCAATCCACACTGTTACGCTGGCAGCGGTGTGGGGCCTGAGTATTCTCCATCACCACTGCCCCACCTCAGGCCACAAGCCGGATAGCACCGAGCTTTTTCGTTAACCAAGCGTTACTGAGATAGGAGCACGAGGATGAACAACGGCGAATGGGTCGAAGGTCAACCCCAATGGTGGTGGAAGTACGTTTTCCCCCAGCGCAGTCGCTTCTGGCTGTCGCTCCTGAGCGACCTCGTTGACGAGCGCGCCGGACCCCAGCCGGAACCCTGGGTGGAAGAGCTAACCAGCGGTGTGCTGGAAGGGCTGGTCATGCTGCAAGGCGTGGTGCATGTGCAGGACGAGGCGCAACGGATCAGCCTCCGCGAAACGGCGCTCCAGAAGATACGCTCGGCGGCGGGGACGCGTTCTTGATGGGCCAATCCTCGGCGGTGAGCAAGCTGATAGTGGAGACGCCATGAGTGACGAACGTGTCAATCTCTCCCTCAGCCTCGCGGAACTCCTGATTGTGTACAGCGCGCTCGTCCATCAGGAGGATTCGGACGTTGCCCTGCACGACCGGCTCGACGCATGGCGGTCGCAAGTGGCAAAGCTGGGGCTGGGTGACCGTGAGCTTGCACGCGAAAGAGCGTCAAGGCTCCGTGCCTACATCGAAGGCTACATTATCGAGCTAAGCCAGGATGATGAGGAAGGTGACAGCAGGGAGTTACCCACGCCCCCTTCAGCACCCGAAGATTTCGTGCCCGATTGACCGACACGCTATACCGATGAAAAAGACACAGAGGAGGGCAGTAAGCCCTCCTCTGTGCTTGGCTGGACGAAATTCCAGCAGTCTCATGCTCAAAATGAGGCTTATAGAAGGGTCTATCGAATGCGCCGCCTGTGCCAGTAAGCCGCCACGCCGAGCGCGAGCACGCCTAACAACGGCAACCACGCGATGCTCGAAGCGGAGCCGCCAGCCTCGATACTATTCACGCGGAGCACCGTTGGAATCCCCTCAGTCGCGGTTGCGGTTGGGGTTGGGCTGGGTGTGTTGGTTACGGTAGCTGTCGCCGTGCTGGTCGGTGTATTGGTCGGCGTGCTAGTGGGTGTCTCTGTCGGGGTGAGGTACGCACCGCGAAAGCGCTGCCAGTTCACGACGCCACTCCCAAGACTGGCCCGTGGTACGAGCGCCACTGCTGACAACAGCACAGTGAAGGCTATTACGAGGCGGATATACGCGCGCATCAAGCTGCTCCCTTCTGCTGCATCAACAACGGGTGTCAGAGGCGGTGCAGTGGGAGTATGAGGCTGACGACTGGATGCGGGACTTCATTATCGCGCTCGCCACGTTCGGTGTCAAGCAGCAGAACGAGCGGCATAGGGCAATCGCATCAAAATTCAACAAAGGGTGCTCGCAGATGAAAATGACCTATGGAACTGGCGATCAGCCGGACTCAGGGGGCCGAGTGGCCCTTATGTAGCCCTTCAACGGCGATTTCATCCGCCCTCGGTGCGTCAT
>DASVVH010000455.1:0-21028 GCA_036386615.1 Ardenticatenaceae bacterium | reverse complement strand
CTGCCCCTCGAACGGCTCGGCGGCTTCCAGGCAGCGAGGAACCATCGCGCCCCACGTAACGACGGTGAGGTCGCTACCTTCCGTCAGACGCGCGGCCTTGCCGAAGGGGAGAGCGTAGTCGTCGCCGGGGTAGGGGCGGCGGGCCTCCGGCGTATCGAGGAGGTTGCGGTGCTCAAGGAAGAAGGTCGGGTCGTTGCCGCGCAGCGCCGTTCGCAGCAGGCCCACCGCGTCCTCGGCGTTGGAGGGCATGGCGACGCGCCAGCCCGGCTTGTGCGCCAGGATGGACTCGTCCGAGACGGAGTGCCAGGGGTCGCCCACGCGCTTGGAGAAGCCGACAGGCATCCGCAGGACCATCGGCACGGCGAAGCGGTTGTTCGTGCGCCAGCGCGTGGTGCCGATGTCGTTGACCTGCTCGGTGGCGGGGTCCATATACTTGCGGAACTGAATCTCCGGCAGGGGGAGCAGCCCGGCCAGCGCCATGCCGACGGAGCGCCCGATGATGCCCTCCTCGTTGAGCGAGGTGTCGAAGACGCGGGCCTGCCCGAACTCGCTCTGGAGGCCGCGCGTCGCGCCATGCACGCCGCCCTTCACGCCCACGTCCTCGCCAAAGAGGAGGATGCGCGGGTTCTCGCGCATCTCGGCCTGGATAGTGCGGTTCACGGCGTCAATCAGGTTGACGCGGATGGGCACATCGGTCTGAACCTCCTCGTGGCCCGGCTCTGGCAGGACGCCTTCGGGCAAGAGGCCACCCTGCTGCTGCGGGACACCCTCGAAAAAGACATGTGTGGAGGCGGTGCTGGGGTCCGGTTCCGGCCAGGTGCGAACGGTGTCACGCGCGGCGAAGACCGCCGCGTCGGCCTCGCGCTGCCAGCCTTGCCAGTCGTCCTCACTGTAGCGCTCCGGCACGAGGAAATCATGCAGCTTCAGGAGGGGGTCGCGGGCACGCTCGGCCTCTCGAATCGCCTCGGTCTTGTAGGCTTGATTGTCGGTGGAGGAGTGGCCGGGCAGGCGCGGAACGCTGATGCGGAGGAGGACTGGCCCCTGCCCCTCGCGCAGCAGGCTCATGGCGAGGCTGACGTTGGCGGCGGCGTCCGCCGGGTCGCAGCCGTCAGCGCAGAGAGTGGTCAGGTTCGTGAAGGCGGCGAGGTTCTCGGCGATGTTGCCGCCGGGGGTTTGCAGGTCGCCCGTGACGGAGATGGCGTAGCCGTTGTCCTCGATGAAGAAGAGCACGGGAAGCTGGAGCGTGGTGGCGATGGTGAGGGCGGACCAGAAGCCCGGCGTCGCCACCGAGCCGTCGCCGCCCATCGCTACGCTGATGGCCCCGCGCCACGCTTCCTCGCCTAGCTGGTCGGCGCGGTAGCGTGCGGCCTGCGCCCAACCCGTCGCCGGGGTGTACTGCGTGCCCACATCGCCGGACATCGGCAGGATGGTGACGCCGCCATTGCCCGGCCTATGGAAGACAACACCAATGTCGCGCGCGCCACTGGCGCTGCCCTGGCGGCCCATCGAACCCGCGAGCGTCTCTTCGGGCGTCAGCCCCGTAGCGAGCATGAAGGGGCGGGAGCGATAGTAGACGGCGACCCCGTCGTGCGGGTGGTCCATGCAGAGGCCGAGAAGAATCTGGGAGAGTTCGTGGCCCCCGGCGGAGAACTGGTAGATGACCTCGCCACTGGGGACGAGTTCGCTCTCTTCAAGGGTATCGAGGGCGCGGGAGGTGAGGAGCAGGCGCGCGACGCGCGGCCAGTCGAATTGCTGGATGTTCACGGTTAGCTTCCTTCGTTGCAAGCACCTTGTCTTGAGGCTGTGTTGGTCTTATTCTACTGACCTTTGCCAAATTTGCCAGACTTCGCGCCAGGGGTCCAAACCCCAGGCTGAAAGCTCAAGTCGGCTTAGAAGCCAACTACTCTCAATACTTTTCCAGATGAGCCAAGCCGTTTTCATCCGTCATCCGTCATTCGTCATTCGTCTTCTGTTCATTCCGCATTCCGCATTCGCCATGACCCTACCCGAACGACTCACCCCCACCTCCCTTCGCCCTCTCGTCGAGGCGCGGATGACCGCCGACGCGGCGCACGACTGGCACCACATCGAGCGCGTCTTCCGCAACGGCCTTGCTATCGCGGCGACGGAGCCGGAGGCAAACGCCGTTGTTCTCCGCGCAGCGCTGCTGCTGCACGACGTGGGCGAGAAACGTTTTGGGCACGGCAACGCAGTCGTAACGATAGAAGAAGTGGCGGACCTGCTGGCACCCTTTGAGGTTCCGTCAGAGGCGGTGCCCGCCATCGTGACGGCCATCAACGAGCACTCGTTCACGCGAGGGGCAAAGCCAAGCACGTTGGAAGCGGCCATCGTGCAGGACGCCGACAGGCTGGACGCGATTGGGGCCATTGGCGTGGCCCGCGCCTTCGCCTATGGTGGGGCGAATGGCCGCCCACTCTACGACCCGGACGACCTCACCAACTCTATCCAGCACTTCCACGACAAGCTCTTTCACCTGACGGAGCGGATGAACACGCGGGAGGGGCGGCGGCTGGCAGAGGCACGGCACGCCTTCATGGAGCGGTTCGTTGCCGAGTTCATGCACGAGTGGAACGGGGAGGCGTGAGGTGGACGGTGGACGAGGAGGGAGGGAACGACAGGGTTGCATCAAAGCCACATAGCTTGTAATTTCCATTTATAGTTACAAAGCAATTATCTCTCGCCATACTGGCTGCTCTTGCTCGCCAGTACTGGCTTTTACTGGCCGATACTGGCTCCAGCCCTATTCGACCTGCTCCCCTCGCCCTCGCTCCCCCTCCTCCCACCCGTTGACACTGCCCTGAAGGAATCGGCAGTGTGGTTGCAGAATCATGGTGAAGGTGCCATGATAGGTCGCTGACCGACTAGAAGGAATGGCGAATGCGGTATCCCTGGGCCAACACGGCGCTACTCGTCCTGCTGCTGGTTCAACTGGCAACGGGCATTGGCGCACTGCTCTCCGGCTCGGAACAGTTTAGCTGGGTGCTGTGGCTGCACGGCATCGCGGGCTACGCCATTGGCGTGGTGCTCTTCTGGAAAGGGGCCATCGTCTGGAACGTGTTGAGCCGCAGGAAGTGGACCGCCTCACGGGTGGCCTTCCTGGGGATGCTGGTCCTGCTGCTCGTCATCCTGGGGACGGGCTTCTACTGGAGCTACATCGGCCCGGCCTACTTCTATGGCTTCAGCCTGATGGTGGTTCACGGCACGCTGGCGGCGGTGCTGGTCCTGCCGCTGCTGTGGCATTTCGTGGCGCGGCGCTGGGTGCTCCGCGTCAGGGAGGCACGGGACCGACGCGCGCTGTTGCGGCTGGCGGGGCTTGGGCTGGCTGGCCTCGCCTTCTGGCGGGTGGCCGGGCCAGCAAAGGCGGCGCTGGAACTTCGTGGGAGCGAGCGGCGCTTCACAGGGTCGTATGAGACGGGGAGCCGGACAGGGCGGTTCCCGGAGGTAAGCTGGCTCTTTGACGCGCCGCGCCCGGTGGAGGCGGAGGGGTGGCAGTTAGTCATTGAGGGGCTTGTGGAGCGCCCCATCAGCCTCTCTTACGACGCGCTATTGGCGCTGCCACAGGAGAGAGTCACGGAGACGATTGACTGCACGGGCGGCTGGTATTCAACGCAGGAGTGGACGGGCGTGCGCGTGGGGCATCTGCTTGAGACGGCAGGCGTGCTGCCGGGGGCGCGGAGCATCACGGTCGAGGCGGTGACGGGATACAGCCGTCGCTTCGGCGTCGAGGAGTTGAGCCAGTATATTCTGGCGACTCACGTCGCGGGGGAACCGCTCACGCATGGGCACGGCACGCCCGCGCGGCTGGTGGCTTCGGGGCACCGGGGCTACGAGTGGGTCAAGTGGGTGGCGCGCCTTCACGCCAACGAGAGCGGCCCGAACGCGCAGCCGCCGCTCCCTTTGCAATAAGTGTCTATCCGGAAAATCATCTAGTGGCTCTGTCACGCAGGTGTTGAAGGCGATAGCAAGCGAGCCACCCCCACTTGTCATTCTGAGCAGAGCGAATCTGCGAAGCGACCTTCAGGGAATCCACCCAGGATGTTGCACTAGACCGAACGATTGCAAGCGCTTCGAGCATTTTACGGATAGAGACTAAGCTGGAGAAGAGACGACGTGAGGGATAGATACTCGATAGTGTTGCTGGCGCTGCTGGCGCTACTGCTTGCCGCCTGCGCGAACCCCGTCCGCAGCACGGGCGAGGCGGCTGCCCCGACGAACGGCGAGGTAGCCGCCAACGGAGCCGCGGCGCAGGGGCTATTCACGGGGAACTGTACGCCGGAAGGAACGTTGCGGCTGTGGAACCGCCCCGGCGCGATGGACCCTGAAATCATGGCGCAGTTCGCCACGCTCTACGGGGTTGACGTGAAGGAGGAGCAGGTCGCGGACGAAGAGGAGATGATTCGCGGCGTGCGGGCCGGGAACAGTGGCTACGATTTGGTCTTCCCCTCGGACGTGGTGGTGGCACACATGATAGAGGGCGGGCTGTTGAGGGAGTTGGACCGCGCCAACATTCCGAACGGGGCCAACCTGAACCCCGGCCTGATGGACCTTCCTTACGACCCCGGCAACCGCTACACGCTGCCCTACCTGTGGAGCGTCACGGGCATCGCCTACAACGCGACCTACTTCAACGAGCCGCCCGGCTCCTGGGCGCACCTGCTGGACCCCGACCTCGCGTTGCAGGTGGGGCTTTTTTCCATGCTGGACGATGGACCCGCGACCCTTGTCGCGGCGCTGCAATACCTCGGCTACTCGGCCAACGACGGCAACCCGGAGCACCTTGCAGAAGCGCGTGACCTCCTTCTGGGCTTGCAGGGCTATCCAAATTTCATGGGCTACGATAGCGTGGCCTGGGCGCAGGCATTGGAAGAGGAGCAGCTTCAACTGGCCCATGCCGAGAGCAGCGAGGCGGCGCGTGCAGCCAGCCGGAACGAGGCGATTCGCTTCGTCGTGCCGGAGGAGGGCGGCATCATCCGGCAGACCAACGTGGCGATTCCCGCCGACGCGCCGAACCCCTGCTCGGCGGAACTCTTCATCAACTACCTGCTCCAGCCCGAAATTGCCGCGCAACTGGTGCGGTACACCTACGCGAACTCGCCCGTCCCGGCGGCCCCTCTGCTGCTGGACCCGCTCACGCAGGAGTTGATGGCGCGCGGCTTTCTGCCCGATGCTCAAACAATGGAGCGGCTGGAATGGCTCGGAGGGCAGCAAACGGCCCGCTTTGAGGAAATGTGGACCGAAGTGCGCGGCGAGCCGCCAATGATTGAACCATAACCCGCTATGCGCCAACGACTCTTTCTAAACGCCAGCTTCATTACCCTGGACCCGACGCGCCCCCGCGCGGCGGCCCTGCTTGCTGAAAGCGGGCGGATTCGCGCAGTGGGGGACGAGCGAGAGGTGCGCGCCCTCGTATCCGGCGCGGAGGTGGTGGACCTGCGGGGCGGAACGGTCCTGCCCGGCTTAATAGACTCGCACGTACACGCGGGCTGGACGGGCATGGCCGAGATGGCGGTAGACCTCCAGGAGGTTGAGTCGCTGGAAGAGGTCTTTGACGCGCTCCGCGCACGGGCCGCGCAGACCCCGCCGGACGCGCTCATCGTGGCGATGAACTTCGAGTGGCGCTTCGTTCGTGAGCGGCGGTGGCCGACGTGGGAGGAGCTGCACGCGGTGACGACAGAACATCCCCTCATCTTCCTCCACCGCACGGGCCACGAGATTCTTGCTAACCGCAACGCGATGGCGCAGATTCGGGCGGCGGGCACGCTGCCCGACGAGACGCCCGGCCTCCAACGGAACGAGCAGGGCGAACTGGCGGGGCTGCTGACAGACCGCGCCAACGCCATCGCGGGCGACTTTTTTCTCAGCCGCTACGGGCGCGAGTTGGGATGGGAGCGCGTGGCGCGGGCCGCGACTGGGAAGGCGGCGCGCTTCGGCCTCACCACCATGCACTGCCTGGACCCCCTTGAGTTCGTCGAGGCCGTATTGCCCCTGCAAACCTCGCTTTCCATCCGCACAGTTCTCTACACGGAGGAGACGGACATCGAGAAGGTTCACGCCCTCGGCCTGCCGCGCGTGGGGGGCTGCCGCGCCTGGTGGCTGGACGGTGATTTCGACCCGCACACGGCAGCGCTGCTCGACCCCTACGACGACTGTCCGCACTGCCGGGGTACCCTCTTCTTCGAGCAGGAACGGCTGGACGCGCTGGTGCTTCAGGCGCACGCGCTCGGAATGCAGTGCGCCATGCACGCCATAGGGGACGCGGCCATCGAGCAGGCGCTGACAACCTATGAGCGAGCGTTGGCCCACCTGCCGCGCGCGGACCACCGCCACCGCATCGAGCATTTCGAGCTTCCCGCGCCGGATCAGATTGCGCGGGCGCGGAACCTCGGCGTGGTGCTGGCGGTGCAGCCACCCTTCAACCACTTCTGGGGCCACGAGGATTATCTGCCCCTCGTCGGCGAGGAGCGGACGGCCCGCATTGACGCCTTCTGGCAGTGGCACGACGCGGGTCTGCTGATGGGGAGCGGGAGCGATTCCACCGTCACCCCCTTGGACCCTCGCATCGCCATTCACGCCCTGCTCAACCACTCGCGCCCCGCGCAGCGGCTCGACCTCACGACCGCGCTCCGCATGTCCACGCTCAACAACGCTTTCCTCGCCTTCGAGGAACAGGACAAGGGCACGCTCGAAGTGGGCAAGCTGGCGGACCTCACCGTCCTCACCGCCGACCCCTACACCATTGAACCCGCCGAGTTGAAGGATATTCCCATTCGTGCGACCATCGTCGGCGGTGACATCGTGTGGAGTGAAGGGCTGTGAGACTCAGAAGACGCCCCTGCACTCACTTTATGTCAACAACGGCTTACATCATCGCCCTTCAATGTAAGCTTTTGTAAGCCGTACTTCACATAACACTGCTCGACACCCGTGCCCGCCTTGCTGACGCTACGGCCTCTTCGCCTCTCCGCCTAAAGCGCCTACTGTTGGTGCGTTATGACGTAATCCGTTAGCGGTCGTCGGTCGTCAGTCGTCAGTCGTCGGTCGTCGGTCGTCCTCAACTAAGGGAAAGTTACGTATGCAGATTCTGGAGCGTCTTGGGGACAGGAAGGTAATACCTGTGGTGGCACTGCTAGGGTTTATCGTCATGACAGGCATGAGCATGGCTATAGGCGTGGCGCAGCCGTTCTTCAGGCTCATATCGGGCGGGGTGGAACTTACCGAAGAAGACAATGGAGAGGTCGTCGCGCTCGTGCCGGGGCAGGAGTTGACCATCACGCTCTACGGCAACCCGACAACGGGCTACGAGTGGCGGGTCGCCTCGCTGGACTCATCCAGGCTGCGGCAGCTTGGCGAGGGGGAGTGGCGTCCGGAGTCCGGCGCGACGGGTTCGGGCGGGCCGTACACCTTCCGCTTCGAGGCGGTGGAGCCGGGGCAGAGCACGCTGCAACTGGTCAACCAGTTTCCGGGCGAGGAACCCGTCGAAACGTTCGAGGTGACGGTCATGGTGAGCAGACAGTAAGCCGCGCGAAACCTCCGCCCCGTTGCGGACGTAAAGGAGCCTGCCCCTCCGACTGTTTTCAGACCGCCAGGATTAAAACAGGATGCCCTTATGACTGACCCTCAGAACACCACTGTTACCGTCAAAGAGCTAGCGACCCTCCTCAAAGGCTGGCTGGTCGAGACCATCAACCAGGAGCTTGAAACGCGGGCACGGGGCACTCCCCGCAGGCCCGGCGAGAAGCTTGACGAGATGCTGCGCCCCGACGAGGCGGACGCGGTACGGAAGGTGCGGGCGCGGCGCTTCCGCGAGGCGCTTGCGGGCATCGAGACGTTGTTGATGGGGCAGGGGGAGATCGAGTATCGCCCCGTACTGGACCACGTTCTGCACAACGTAGGTGCCTCGCTTCAGATGCTCGGTCTGCTGGCACCGGAGGCGGGGCTGGCGGACGGGCCGCAGTTCGACTATCGCAACCTTGCTACCTACCCCGCACTGGTCGCCCCACGCCGCTACGTCGCGCTGCCGCTCCTGACGCGCACGCTCTACGAGATGGGCTTTGGCCGCTACTGGACACCCAACGCACAGGTCTACCTTACGGAATACCGCGAGTGGCAGCCCCGTTTCCTGCGCGGCCCCGCCCACGACGACGAGCGGTTCGGCCTCTTCGCCTGGAATAACCTGCACGCGAACGACGCCTGTTTCCTGCCGATGAGCCGCGTGCCGGGCAGCCGCTCCGTCGGGCTTAACGAGTTGGTCATGCTCGGCCAGCGTCCCTCGCTGCTGGGCCGCCTCTTCGATTCAACGCCCCGGAGCGAGGAGCACATTGTTCGCTTGAGCGCCCGCCACTTCACGCGCCTCCTGCGTGCCCTGCTCCTGGACTACGAACGGCTCCACACGGCCCGCCAGCGCGAGGTCGCCGAGCAGGACCAACTCGGCGCGCTGCTCTGGGACTTCCTCTCCCGCGAGGAGTAGGATGAGCTTCAATGTCTGGCATGGCGAGAAAGTACGGCGATGTGCTGGTCTTTGGCCTAACGATGGAGGAGTTCAAGCGGCATCAGGCACAAGCGGAATAACGCCGACTATACAAAGAGGGTCAGATGCGTGTTGCACCTGACCCTCTTTGTTTCGCATGCTGAACTGGCTAGAAGCCGCGCACCTCTGTCAGGTCCACAATGCCCTGCGGCAGGTCCGCGACGCGCTTGAGCAGTGCGAGACGGTTGCCCCGCACAGCCTCGTCCTCGGCCATGACGAAGACCTTATCGAAGAAGGCGTCAATGGGGGCGCGCAGGCCGTGTAGCTCGCTGAGCAGCACGTCCACATCGCTCTCCTCGTCCAGCACCAGCACGGCTTTTCCGTAAGCGGCCCACAGGCGGGCCTCTTCGTCGTGCTCGAAGAGTGCCGGGTTCACCTCGCCATTCAGCACCTTGCCGCGCGTGATGCGGGCCGGGCGTGAGTAGGCGGTCAGCGTTGTCTGGAACGACTCCTCGTCCACGACGGCGGCCAGTTGGCGGGCCGTTTCCAGCGCACCCGCCGGATTGTGGCCGCGCGCTGCCAAGGCCGCGTTCACCACGTCGCTGCGGAAGCCCTGATCGAGCAGCCACTGTTCCAGGCGGCGGGCGATGAAATCCAGCACCTCCTGCTTCGCTTGCTCGCTGACGGGGACGGGCTGCGTCTGCGCCACCACGTCTACCGCGTCGCGCAGATTGAAGCGTAGGCCACGCTTTGCCAGCAACTCGACGACGCCGATGGCGGCGCGACGCTGGGCGAAGGGGTCGGCGTTGGACTTGGGCGCTCTGCCGACGGCAAAGAGGCCGACGAGCGAGTCGAGGCGGTCTGCCAGCCCCAGGACGAGGCCAGGCAGCGAGGCAGGCTCATTCGAGTACTGCTCCTCGATTGCGTGGGCGACAGCTTCCGGCTCGCCGGAGAGGAGCGCATAGTAGCGCCCCATGATGCCCTGAAGCGAGGTGAAGTCCATCACCATCTGCGTCACGAGGTCGGCTTTGCCGAGGTAGGCGGCGCGCTCGACGGCGGCCTTCTCTTCCGCGCTCAACCGGATTCTATCGGCGAAGGCGGGGGCGGTCTGGCGCAGCCGCTCGCTCTTGTCCAGCATGGAGCCTAGCTTCTCCTGAAAGGTCAGCCCTTTGAGAATCGGGCGGAAGGCTTCCAGCTTCTGCTTCGTGTCCTGATTCCAGAAGAAGTTCGCGTCGGAGTAGCGGGCGCGCAGAACCTCCTCATTGCCGTGCCGCACCGTCGCCTCGTCCACGTTGCCGTTCGCCACCGTGACGAAGAAGGGAAGCAGGTTGCCCTCGCCATTCACGACGGGGAAGTAGCGCTGGTGCTTCCGCATGACGCTGACCAGCACCTCGCGGGGCAGTTCCAGAAAGGTCTCGCCGAAGCCGCCCCGGATGGGCGTGGGCTGCTCGATGAGGTTCGCCACCTCATCCAGCAGGTCGCCGCTCGCGTTCTCCGGTACGGTGCCGCCCACCTCCGAGGCGAGGCGCAGGACCGCATCCCAGACCAGCGCCTTGCGTTGCGCGATGTTTGGCACGATGTTCTGCCTGTCCAGTTCCGCCGAATAGCGGGCGGCGGTTGGAATCTCGAACTCTGGCGACCCCGCCGAGCGGAGGCCGCGGCTCGTGCGCCCACTCGGCACACCCGCGTAGGTGAAGGGGATGACCATCTCGTCAAGCAGCGCCACAATCCAGCGGAGGGGGCGGCCAAAGGCGACGTTGGAGCGGTTCCAGCGCATGGATTTGGGCCAGGCAATGGCGGCGAAGAGTTCGGGCAGGGCCTCGGCCAGCACCTCCCCGGCGGGGCGGCCCGCCTCGCGCACGACGCCGAAGACGTACTCCGTGCCGCCCTCCTCGCGCCGCTCAAGCTGGCTCACGTCAAGCCCTTTGCCGCGCGCGAAGCCGATGGCGGCCTTGGTGGGGTTCCCGTGCTCGTCAAAGGCGACTTTGGCAGAGGGGCCGCGCACCGACTCCTCACGGTCACTCTGGCGCGCGGCCAGCCCCTCCACGCGCACGCCGAGGCGGCGAGGCGTGCCATCCACCGTCAAGCTCGTGCAATCGAGACGCAGGCGCTCGAAAAGCTGCGGCGCACTCTGTTCCAATGCGCGGACGGCGATGTCCACGTACTCGGCGGGTAGCTCCTCGGTGCCGATTTCCAGCACGAAGGATAGTTGCCCGTCGGTGGGCCACGCGGCGGCGGACATATCCTGCGCGACCTGACGCTGACCGTTCTCGTGAACGAGGGGGAAGCCCATCTCCTGGCGCGTTTCGAGCCAGGAGTGCGCCGCCGCCCGCGAGAGGTTCCGCATCCGGTTGAAGAAGGCGGCACGCTCCGTCACGCCAATCGCGCCGCGCGCGTCGAGCAGGTTGAAGGTGTGCGAGGTCTTCAGAATGTAGTCGTAGGCGGGGATAGTCAGTCCCTTCTCAAGCAGGTCAAGCGCCTCCTGCTCGTAGAGCGCGAAGAGTTGCTTGACGCGCTCGGTGTTCGCCTCGTCGAGGTTGTAGACCGATTGCTCGTACTCGTTCTGCAAGAAAATCTCGCCGTAGGTAAGGCCGGGCGCGTACTGAATCTTGGTGAAATGGTCTACCTGTTGGAGGGCAATGGCGATGCGCTCCAGGCCGTAGGTAATCTCGACGGAAACGGGGTCGAGGGTGGTGCCGCCCGCCTGCTGGAAGTAGGTGAACTGGGTAATCTCCTGGCCGTCCAGCCAGACCTCCCAGCCGAGACCCCACGCGCCGAGGGCGGGCGATTCCCAGTTATCCTCGACGAAGCGGATGTCGTGGGCGCTGCGGTTGATGCCTAGCGCTTCCAGCGAGGCGAGATAGAGTTCCTGCGGGTTGCCGGGGTCCGGCTTCAGGATGACCTGAAACTGGGTATGCATCTGGAGACGGTTCGGGTTCTCGCCATAGCGGCTGTCGTCGGGGCGGATGGAAGGCTCGACGTAGGCGACGTTCCAGGGTTCCGGCCCCAGCACGCGGAGGAAGGTGGCGGGGTTGCCCGTGCCCGCGCCTACCTCAGTATGATACGGCTGCCAGATGAGCGCGCCCTGCTCCGCCCAATAGCTCTGAAGCCGCAGAATAACCTCTTGCATTGTCAGTGGTTGCTTGTTCATAGAACGGTGTCCAATCTGCCGGGTCGTTGGGGCGAGTTGCCGGAGCCGCCCGTTGGTGTGCAATGAAAAGGCGGTGCGAGTTTCCTCGACCGCCCGTGTCGAATGGGAAGATTATAGGTGAGGACGAGCAGATGTCTAGCCGAACGGACGGTGGATGAAGGACGAAGGACGGAAGAGGGAGGACGGAGGAGAGAGGAGGGGGCCGGAGGGCACAGAGACCAGTATAGGCCAGTAACGGCCAGTACTGGCGAGCAAAAGAGGCCAGTATAGCGGTAAGTAGCTGCTATGTAATTGTTAGTTATATTATAAATCGTGCTACTTTGACACAGCCCTGACGGAGGAGGGCGGGGATAATATGACAAAACTAGGAATTACGTGTGCGGATAGACAAGGTTAGCATACAGGTTGGCCCAAGCACGAAGGGAGGGCGAAACGTGCTAACGCTCTACGATAGGCATGTTGCTGGGTGGATCCTTCACTTCGTTCAGGATGACATGGATGTAGCTAGAGCTTACTTGATGTATGCATGGGCAAACACCAATGTATGTGAACCTCGTGGAACAGTACACGTAACTCCTAAAAATGACATTGGAGAAGGGTATGTCATAGTGCGCGAGGCTGTTATGCAAAGCCAGGGCTGTGGAGTTGGGAAGGGGCTGATGGAAGGCGCAGGCCCGCCTGTACCTGGGACCTGGAGTTTCAGGCGGTTGGCGCAAGCAGAGTCGAAGCCGACGCGGGCGGGTCCGCGTCGGAGGTCGTAACGATAGAGTAGGTGCCAGGCGGCTCCTCGCAGTAGAGCCGCCGAAGAAGGTGACTACGAGGGCGGGGTGCCTCCCGTTGCTTGATTGATTAGAGCGCGCACCTGCGCTATTTGCTGCTGTAGTGGCTGGTCCGCCGTTTGTTCGTATGTCGAGAGTAATGCCAGCGCGGATGTACGGTTGGCAGCCGTAGCAATATTCAACCTGAACAGCTTGCCCAACGTCAACACAATGGTGTATTGCACATGCAGCTTTTGTATCCAAGGGGCAATCTGCATCAGGAGGGCAAAGTCACCCGTCTCAGGGTGGAAATGAATGGCACTCGCCAGGGCAACCGCCAGCCCCTCGCTGTGTTGAGCGACAGCCATTTGGGCAATCTGGTCCTTAGAAATCCCTTGTTGGATGATAAGATTAGCCATTCGGGCTGCCGCCTCGTCCTTCTGGCGAACCCGTTCACCTGAGTCGGGGGCGTTTATGGTCAGATAGGCGTCTGCCATCTGCTGGAGAGTCTCAAGGGGTGTGGATGCGGGAGGGGTTTCCGCTTGCAAGTCAAGCGTCTCCAGCACTGACGTAGGCTCAGTGGCCGTCCCGTCCCCCTGACCACTCGTGAGGGCAGGGGTGGGGACGAGAGTGGTTGTGAGCGCATCCTGGTTCTTCTCTACTGAGTCCAGCCGCGCGCCTATCGCCAGCAGGGCGGTGGCGTCGCGGTCTGCGCGGGAGAAGGCTCCGGCGAGAAAGAGTCTGGTGGAGAGATAGCCGAACAAGAAGCCAACCACGAGAAAGTAGACGATGAGCGCGAGTGCGAAGGCTTGATTGTTGGGAGGCGTACTCATGCTCCCGGCCAGTTGGCTGGCAACCGCCGAAAGGGCCGATGGAATATTCCCAAGCTGAACCAGACCGAGGCCAACGATAATCTTGGTCAGCCAATCGGATATCTCTTCCAGGTTGGTGTTGACCTGCTGGCGGTAGAAGGTCGCCGTGTCGGCGGAGGTCCCATTCGCGCCATTGTTGGCAGGTCCACCACCCTGGAGAATTTTTGGGATTCCGAAGAGAAAGCCAACGGCCCCACCACTCGCAAGGCAAGCAAAGGCCCATAATAGGGGTGTCGCCGCCGACCAGGAGAATTTCGTCTGAATCAACAGGAAGAGGATGCCCAGCAGGGCACACCCCAAGAAGAAGGTCGCCGTGTTACGCAGATCGATACTGAGGCTCCTCCTCTGCGACGGGTTAGAGTTCCCTGATGTACCCTGTCCCACCGCAGGTAGTACGCGTGAAACGGGATTCGCGGTGCTCATGATTGCTCCTGTTCTAAATGGAATCGCGTCCGGCTCCCTGCCGGACACCTTATTGTCGAGGCATACGATGGTAACACAAGTGCAATCTGTCCATCAAGGGGCCTAACTGCGTTCTATTGGGCAATGGGTGAGGCACATTCCAGAGAGAGGAGGGTGGGATGGGACGCGCAACACAGACATTAAGGGACTACTTCAGCCCCTCGGATGATTGATGCTGTTTTGCTATTGATGCTACACTGGCCCCTCGCGGCTGGTGCCGTAACCTTTCCATATATAGTCCCTGTTGCACGAGACAGGGTTCGCGGAGGAACAACGTTGGCGACCCATATCCTACTCATTAACTGCCCTGACGAGACGGGGTTGGTCTACCGGATTACGGGCGTGCTGTATCATCATGGTCACAACATCGTGAGCAACAACGAGTTCGTGGACCTGGAAAGCAGGCAGTTCTTCATGCGTACCGAGTTTCTGGGGGAGCCGGACTCGGCGAGTATGTTGCAGGAGTTACGTGCGGTGCTCCCGCCCTCGGCCATGATTCGTTTCGCTCATACGGGCAGGCGCGACATTGCGATTCTCGCCACGAAGGAGCCGCACTGCCTGGGCGACCTCCTGATTCGCCATGCTTACGACGAACTGAACGCACGCATCCGTGCGGTCATCAGCAACCATGACATCCTCGGCTCGCTGGTGGAGAAGTTCGGCATCCCCTTCCACTACATCAGCCATGTGGAGAAGGAGCGGACGGAGCACGAGCGGGAGGTGCTGGCGGTTCTGGACGAGTACGACCCGGAATACGTGGTGCTTGCAAAGTACATGCGCGTGCTGACGCCTGCCTTCGTGGAACGGTACCCGAATCGCATCATCAATATCCACCATTCGTTTTTGCCCGCTTTCATTGGGGCCAGCCCGTACCGCCAAGCCTATGAGCGGGGGGTGAAAATCATCGGGGCGACGGCGCACTTCGTGAACGAGGGGCTGGACACGGGGCCGATTATCGCGCAGAGCGTGACGCCCGTGAATCATGGCTACAGCGCCGCCGAGATGGCGCAGGCGGGGAGGGACGTGGAGGAGGTGGCGCTGGCGAAGGCGTTGAAGCTGGTCTTCGAGGAGCGCGTCTTCTTGAGCGGGCATCGCACGATTATCTTTGAGTGAACGGACGGCGGACGACGACCGACGACCGACGACCGACGACCGACGACCGCTAACGACTTAACGGCAACGGCGCTGGCACCGTCATACACCACGTCATACGAGAAGCCCTCCGATTATGGAGGGTTTTTAGTTGGGGGCTGAGACTACAACAGTTCTTTGATGCGCTGGGCCACGTCCTGAGTCATGCCGGGGATGGCGGCGATGTCGTCTACGGAGGCGGCGCGGATGCCGTCGAGGGAGCCGAAGGTTTTGAGGAGGCGGGCGCGGCGCTTGGGGCCGACGCCGGGAATCTCTTCAAGGCTGCTGGCGAGGCCCTTGGTGGTGCGTAGCTGGCGGTGATAGGTGACGGCGAAGCGGTGGGCCTCGTCGCGGGCACGCTGGAGGAGGCTGAGGGCCGGGCTGCCGCGCTCCAGGAGAATTGGCTCGCGGACGCCGGGCATGAATATCTCTTCCTCGCGCTTGGCGAGGCCGATGATGGGCACTACGTCTTCCAGGTGGAACTCTCGAATCACGTCCCAGGCGGCGCTGAGTTGGCCTTTGCCGCCGTCAATGATGATGAGGTGCGGGAGGAGGCCCCACTTGTCGCTGCCGGGCTTGTTCTGGGCATCCTTCCAGTTGGAGAGGCGGCGGTAGACGACCTCGCGCATGTTGGCGAAGTCGTCGTTTTTGTCCTCTTTGATTTTGAACTTGCGGTAGTCGCTCTTTTTGGGGACGCCCCTGTCGAAGACAATCATGGAGCCGACAACGTTGGTGCCCTGCGCGTGGGAGATGTCGTAGCATTCGATGCGGACGGGCGGGTGGGGCAGGTTCAGGGCCTCTTGCAGGTCGGCAATGGCATCGGTCTGGCGGTGGGCCTCGCTCTGCCACTGGGCGCGGAGGGCGGTGAGGGTCTCGACGGCGTTGGCGCGGGCCATCTCGACGAGGTCTTTTTTGTTGCCGCGCTTGGGGACGCTGAGGACGACTTCCGCGCCGCGCTTGGCGCGGAGCCACTGCTCGATGATGCGGGACTCGTCTATGTTCTGGGGCAGGAGGATTTCGGGCGGGACGTTGACGGCGTCGCCATAGAACTGTTGCAGGAACTGCTCGACGATGGACTCGTCGTTCTCCTCGTCGGTGCCTTCAAGGATGACGTACTCGCGCCCGATGAGCCTGCCGCCGCGAATGTAAAAGAGTTGGACGCAGGCGTCGCCGTTCTCGCGGGCGAAGGCAACGACATCCTGGTCGCCGCCTGCGGTGGAGATGATGTTCTGCTTCTCGGCAATCTTTTCGAGGGCGACGAGTTGGTCACGGAGGGCGGCGGCGCGCTCGAATTCCAGGCTCTCGGCGGCCTCGGCCATTTCGGAGCGAATGCGGATGAGGGTTTCGCCCGTGCCCTTGCCGTCGAGGAAGTCCATGAGGGACTGGATGCCCTCGCGGTACTCGGCCTGGCTCTGCGCGCCAATGCAGGGCGCGCCGCAAAGTTTGATGTGGTAGTAGAGGCAGGCGCGCTCGTCCTCGCCCGTGATGGTGCGGTTGCAGGTGAGGTAGGGGAAGCGCTTGCGGACGAGTTCAAGGGTCTCGCGGACGGCCCAGGCGCTGGCGAAGGGGCCGAAGTATTTGCCGCCGTCGCGCTTCATCTGGCGGGTGAAGAAGACTTTGGGGTACGGCTCGTTCCAGGTGACTTTGATGTAGGGGTACTTCTTGTCGTCTTTGAGGCGGATGTTGTAGCGGGGCTGGTGCTGCTTGATAAGTTCGTTTTCGAGCAGCAGGGCCTCTAGTTCGGAGTTGGTGGTTATCCAGTCTATGCGCTGGATCTGGGCGACCATGCGGCGGGTCTTGGGCATGTGCTGGGCCGCCGCGTGCCAGTAGCTCCGCACGCGGTGGCGGAGGACTTTGGCTTTGCCGATGTAGATAATCTTGCCGTCGGCATCGAACATCTGGTAGACGCCGGGGGCGGTGGGCAGTTGGTCGAGTTGGTCTCGTATGTGGTCCGGCACGGGGGTGGCGGCCATCCGTTATTCCTCAAGCAGGGCAGCAAACATCTGTTCGGAGGGGAGGGATTGTACCACGAGGCGGCGAGGAGTTCAATTGGAGGGTGGAGGGTGGACGGTGGACGGTGGACGGTGGACGAAGGACGGTAGGAGAGGCGGAGGCGCAACAGGGGGTGACGCGTAGACCCCACATTTACCCCACATCTGAGCCGTTTTTGAGATTTAAACTGACGATCTATTCACGGGGGTTGTGGTGGGTGGGGAAACGCGCAGTTCGGCAATGGCCTGTTGAAGCACCTGAACGGCAGATTGCATAAAGAGGGCTGTGATGATGAGGCTGACGGCGATGTCGGGCCAGATGGAGTTTGTTAGAAAGACGAGACCAGCCGCGAGTAGGACGCCCGTGTTGGCGATGATGTCGTTGCGGGAGCAGAGCCACGTCGAGCGCATGTTGAGGTCGTCGCTGCGGTGGCGCGTGAGGAGATAGAGGCAGGTCGCGTTGGCGGCTAGGGCAATGAGTCCTGTCGCTCCCATGAGGTCGAAGGCTGGGACTTCGGGATGGATGAGCTTGTAGATTGCCTGGAGGAGCACGCCTACACCGAAGAGGGCCATGATGCCGCCCTTCATGAGGGCCGCGCTTGAACGCCAGCGAGCGCTCTTGGCGATGGCATAGAGGCTAAAGCCGTAAACGAGGGTGTCGCCAAGCATGTCGAGGCTGTCGGCCTGTAGTGCTACGGAGCCAGCGAGCCAGCCGAGTATTAGCTCGAAGAGGAACATGAAGCCGTTGATGCCCAGGACAATCCAGAGCACCCGCGACTGTCGCCCCTGTAGTTCTTCAAGTTCACACGCTTTGTCCTGGCAGCAGTTGTCCAAGTGGAAGTCTCTCCGGGAGTTCGCCTAGTACCGTACAAGGTTATTGTAGGGCACCTCTTTAGCGAGACAAAACCGGGTCAGGTGGTGTCCAGGGCGAAGGCAGCAGCATCTTCGAGGGTCATGGTGTAGCCTGTGGCCCAGGCCATCGTCCATGCCTGTTCGTCCATCTGCTCGCGGGCGAGGGCGACGTTGCGTTCCCACTCGCTCAGGTTGGCGGGGTCGCGCAGGAGGCCGCTGAGGTCCACCTGATTGTGCAGGGCGGCGGCGGCTCCGAAGAGTTGGGCGGCACGCTCGGCCTGCTTATGGGTAGCGGCGAGGGCGGCGAAGGCGGCGAGGGCGTCACCGAGCTTCCAACGGTTGCCTACCTCGCGGAAGAGGTTAAGGCTCTCGCGGAAGTGGGTTTCGGCCTGATGCGTGTCGCCCCTGTGGAGGGCGACGTAGCCGAGGTTGTGCAGCACGGAGGCGAGGCCCTGCTTGTGCGCCATGTCGCGGAAGATGGCGAGGCTCTCGTTGTAAAGGCTCTCGGCGCGCGCGTCGTCGCCCTCGCAGCGCTCCACATCGGCCATGTAGTTGAGGGACCAGGCAATCTCCTGACGGTCTGCCATTTCGCGGGCGAGGGCGAGGCTTTCCCGGAAGAGGGTGCCGGACCATTCGGTGTCGCCGACGCGATAGACGGCGAGGGCGATGGCGTGGGTGCGGCGCAGGTAGTCTCGCCTGTCCTCGGTCTCGCGCGAGAGGTCGAGCACCTGTTCGTAGAGCCTGCGGGCAGTGGCGTAGTCCTCTTGGGCGGAGGCCACGTCACCGAGGCGGTGGAGCGCACGAACTTCGGCAAAGGAGTCGCGAATCTCGCGGCCAATCTGTAGGGCCTGCTCGTAGAGGGGTTTGGCGGTTGCGGGGTCGCCCTGGCGGAGCGCAACGGTGGCGAGGCCATGCAGCGCCCATGCGCGGCCCCAACGGCTCCTGACGCGCTCGCTCAGAGTGCGGCCCTCCTCGAAGATGGTGCCCGCCTGAGCGTGAGCGCCCTGCTCGACGAGGATGCGGCCCAGCCAATTCAGGGAGTCGAGCAGGGCGCGCCCGTCGGGCAACTCGCGGCGTATTGCTACGCTCTTCTCGAAGTGGGCGTGGGCGGTGGCGAGGTCGCCCTGGTGCCAGGCGAGGATGCCCGCGCCGTGAAAGCCCGCCGCGCGCGGGGCGCTCGTGCCCAGCCGCTCGGTGCGTTGCAGCATCTCTCCCAGCCAGATAAGGCCTTCGCTGAGGCTGCCGATGCAGGCCCAGAACCAGGAGAGCGCCCCGGCCAGCCGCAGCCCGGCTTCGGCGTACACCTGCATCGCGGCGTTGTCGCGGTACCAGCGCAGGGCGGCACGGAGGTTGTCGTTCTCGGTTTCGAGTTGAGACTGCCAGCGCTCGGTCTGTTGCAGGTCGGCTTTCTCGGCCAAAGTGAGGAAGTAGGCAGCATGGAGGCGGCGCAGGGTCTCTTCCTCGCCACTGGCGGCTAGCTGTTCCACCGCGTACTCGCGGATGGTGCCGAGCATGGCGTAGCGCGGCTCACCGCTCGGCTGGTCCTGCGAGGCGTCCTGCAAGAGGCTCTCGTCTATAAGGGAGGCGAGGCCATCGAGGATGTCGGGGAAGGTGTTGGCGACGGGAAGCTCGGCCTGCGCCTGAGCCATGACGGTCTCGGCGGCTTCGAGGGTGCAGCCTCCGGCGAAGACGGCGAGCCTGCGGTAAAGCTGCTTCTCGCCCTCGTCCAGCAGGTCGTAGCTCCACTCGATTGTGTTTCGCAGGGTCTGCTGGCGGTCGGGAAGGTCTTTCGCGCCACTGGTGAGCAGGCGGAGCGTGGACTGGCCTTGGCCCCCGCCGGAGCCGACGAGGCGGGCGAGCATGGCTTGGGGAGAGAAGAGGCGGATGCGGGCGGCGGCCAGCTCAATGGCGAGGGGCAGGCCGTCGAGGCGGGCGCAAATCTCGGCGACGGCGGGCGCGTTGGCACTTGTAACCTCAAAATCGGGCTTGACGGCGCGGGCACGCTGGATGAAGAGGGCAACGGAGGCATACTGTGTCAGGGGTTCGAGGTCCGGCAGGCGCTTGAGGTTCGGGACGGCGAGCGGCGGGACGGGGAACTCGTACTCCCAGGAGATGTGCAGGCCCGCGCGGCTGGTAACGAGGATTTCGAGGCGGGGGCAGTGGGCCAGCATCTCCGAGACGATGGGCGCGGCGGCGATGACCTGCTCGAAGTTGTCGAGTACCAGCAGCATGTGCTTGTCTTGCATGTAGGTCTGGAGGGTCTCGACCAGGGAGCGGTCGCTCGTGTCGCGGAGGCCGAGGGGCTGGGCGATGGCGGAGGCGAGGAGGTCGGGGTCGCGCACGGAGGCGAGGGGGACGAAGGCGACGCCGTTCTCGAAGTCGTTGACCATCGCGCGGGCGACCTCGATGGCGAGGCGGCTCTTGCCCGTGCCGCCGGGGCCGACGAGGGTGATGAGGCGGACCTCGCCGCGCCGGAGCATGTCGCGGAGGGTGGGTAGCTCGCGCTCACGGTCCACGAGAGGGGTGAGGGGCATGGGCAGGTTGTTGGTGTGCGTTGGACCGGGTCGCTGGCTGGCCGCCTCGACGGGCATCTGCGTCATCTCGAAACGCTCGGTGAGCATGAGCGCGAGGTCGTCGCCAATCAGCCTGCGAAGCTCCTCGGCAGTGGAGAAGGGCTTGTAAGAGGCGTGGTCGTCGTTGCGGATGCGGTCCAGCAGGTCGTTCAGGCGCGGCTCGCGGTTGGGGGCGGGGCTTTTGATGTAGATGAGTTTGGGGCGGTTGCCGGAAAGGCGGTATTCGTCTTCGAGGCCGGAGATGTCCATCTCCGGGGCGACCCAGCCGTAGCGCTCCCAGTAGATGCCGACGAAGATGTGGCTCTGGTCGAGGTAGGCGCGGTAGAGGTCACGCGGGGGGTGGGGCCGCGCGCCCAACTCGAACATGACCGGGGCGAGGCGGAGGGCGCTGATGGCCTCGCGGGCTGCTATGCGTTCGGGGGCCAGCTCTTGCAAAGTGGAACTGACGAAAACACGCAGGCGCTGGTCCGGCGTGCGAATGACTACGCGTTCTTCTTTGGCATCCATGCCTGACATACCCGTCTCCTTGAGGGGGCGAGAAGGGGAAAGGTTCCTGGGAGGAATATTACCTCTACTTCACCTCCACTGTAAAGCGGGGAGAGTGCGGTAGCAGGGCAATCGCATCAAAATTGAAGGGACGATAGGATAGAGGCCCAAAGTTGAACAAGGAGAGCCGCCATGAGCCCGAATCCGACAGCGAGCATCTTGGAGCACTTTGCGGAGCTGAATGATCCGCGTGTGGAGCGGACG
>DASVVH010000454.1:0-12189 GCA_036386615.1 Ardenticatenaceae bacterium | reverse complement strand
ATCCCAGGCGTAATCATCGTCCTCGTCGAAGTCAATCTCGTCGCTGATGAGGACCTCCATCGTTTGCCACTCTGGGTCCTCATCCTCGTCAAGCTCCTCGTCGTCCCACTCCTCATCCTCGCCGTAGAGGTCGTCATCGTCCTCATCGTCATAGAGGTCATCATCCTCTACCTCCTCGTCTGCGTCAAAGAGGGCCGGGCTGGAAAGGGTGGGGTTCTCGTCGTCGAAAAGGCTCATCTCCGCGAGGGAGTCGCGCGCGGCCAGCCGCATGGCGGTGTTCTCACTCTTCGCCACAACCTTCAGAGCCTCGCGCGCCTGATTGCCGCCAATCTGCCCCAGCGCCCACACCGCCATCTGGCGCACGCCGGGGTCGCTGTCCGCCAGCAGCAGGACGAGGCGGGCCACTGCCTTCCCATCGGTCAACTCGCCCGCCGCCCGTGCGGCCTCCAGACGCGCATCGGGGTTCTCGTTCAGGAGTTCGATACGCGCCGTGCCGCGCCAGTACTCGTCGGCGCTGCGGCCCATCGCCGTCACGGCGCTGATTCGCATCTCCTCCGATACGTCCTCGTAGGCGCGGGCGATGATCTCCCGCACCCGCTCGTCGCCACTGTAGGCTAGCGATTCGACGGCGCGGCGGCGCACCAGGACGGGTAGGGAGTCGTCCGTGATGACCCGCGCCAGTGCCTCCACAAGCTCCCGGTTGCGCTCGTCGGTCAGGTAGCCCAACTCCCCCTGTAGCACGAAGTGCCCCAGAGCACTCGCCGCGCTGGCGCGAACCTCCATGCTGCTGTCCTCGGCGAGCAGGCGCAGAAAGGGACGAATCAGGGTGATGGCCTCGTCCTCCCGCAGCCCTCGAACCGAGCTGTTGCGAACCACCGCGTCACTGTCGCGCAGGCCGTGCCGGAAGACGGAACTGAAATCGAGCAGCACATCCTGGTCCGCCTGCTCGCTCAAGAGCGAGACGAGTGCCCGCCGCTTCTCGACGGGGATGGATGTCCAGCTATCGTTAAGGCGCTCCTGCTCCTCGCGGCTCAGGTTCGTCAGGTGCTTGCAGAGAGACGATTCGACCGGCTCTCGCGGGTTGCACAGGCTATCAACTGCTATTTGAACTTCACGCTCTGCCATTCGTTTTTCCTCCATAAACCAGGAGTAATTATAGCAGACCCATCAAGCAGGCCGAGTGCCACTCAACGCGAAACGTGGGGCTTCTCGCAGTGGGAACGTGGGCTTGAAAAAATGAGCGGCGCAGGCACATCGCTGATGCACAGGCCACGTTATGTGAAGCAAAGCCAATCAGAGTCAATCTGAAAACGAAATATGGGTTGACCTCGGCCAACCTTTATAGTAAGTAAATGCATACCTACTTTTAATTTATACCTTAAGTGGCACAGAGACCACCTCAAAGCAGGTCAACGGCTTTCGCTTCGTTCTAAATGTTTTATGTCAACTAAAGCTTACATTATAGCCCTTCAATGTAAGCTTTTGTAAGCCCTACTTCACATAACGCGACTTCAACGCCCGTCGCCTGCATCATTGACGCTCCATCCTTTCCATAGCTAACTAAGAATTTGCGGGCGGCGGCTCTCACCGTTACACTCAGCGCTCGTCATGCCTCGGCAGGCACAATAGGGGCGAAGGCGCGCTCCCTAATAGACTTTGCAGAAAAGGAGATACGATGGAGATTCGCTTCGATACCTACTATGACAACGACGACCTCAACGCGCGGCTGCAATGGCTGGCCGAGCAGTACCCGCAGATTGTGGAGTTGCAGTCACTGGGCACCTCCTACGAGGGGCGCGACATCCCCCTCGTCGTGCTGACGAACAGGGAGACCGGACCCGCCCTCGAAAAGCCCGGCTTCTGGATTGATGGCAACATCCACGCGACGGAGCTAACCGCCTCGATGGCGGCGCTCTTCTTCCTGGTCACAGCCACTAAGAAGTACGGCACCGACCCCAAGGTGACGCGCATTCTGGACGAGCAGGTCATCTACGTCGTGCCGCGCCTCAACCCCGACGGCGCGGCGCTGGCGCTCCATGCCCAACCGCAGTTCATCCGCTCCGGCACCCGCCCCTACCCCTATGAGGAGAAGCAGGAGGGCTTGCACCAGGAGGACGTGGACGGCGACGGGCGCATCCTCCAGATGCGAATCGAAGACCCGGCGGGCGACTGGAAAATCTCCGACCGCGACCCGCGCCTGATGATTAAGCGCCGCCCTGACGACGAGGGCGGCACCTACTACCGCATCCTGCCGGAAGGACTCATCGAGAACTACGACGGCCACATCATCACGACGGCGCGCCCCCTGCAAGGGCTGGACTTCAACCGCAACTTCCCCGGCTCGTGGAGGCCGGAGGGTGAGCAGTCGGGCGCGGGCGATTTCCCCGGCTCGGAGCCGGAGATTCGCGCCGTCATCGAGTTCATGGCGAAACACCCCAACATCTACGGGGCCATCACCTACCACACCTTCAGCCGCGCCATCCTCCGCCCCTACGGCGGCAAGAGCGACGACGAGATGGACTCCAACGACCTGTGGGTCTTCGAGGCCATCGGCGAGCGCGGCACGGAGATTACCGACTACCCTACCGTCTCGGTCTTCCACAACTTCAAGTATCACCCGAAGGAAGTCATCACGGGCGTCTTTGACGACTGGCTCTACGACCACAAGGGCGTCTTCGCCTTCACTGTGGAGTTGTGGGATTTGGCGACGGCAGCCGGAGTCGAGTCGAAGAAGAAAGAGAAGAAGTTCATCGAGTGGTTCCGCAAGCACCCGCTCGAAGATGACTACAAGGTGTTGGACTTCGTGAACGCCCACGCGTCGGAGAGCCTTGTGGCGTGGCGCGAGGTGGAGCACCCGCAACTCGGCAAGGTGGAGATTGGCGGCTGGGATAACCTGTACACCTGGCGCAACCCGCCGCACAGCCTGCTGGAACCGGAGATTGCCCCGCAGGCCGAGTTCGCCATCTCCTTTGCCTCGCTGGCCCCCCGGCTGAAGTGGCGCGACGTGGAGGTGACACCGCTCGGCGATGGGCGCTACCACGTTCTGGCAGTGGTGGAGAACGAGGGCTTCCTGCCCACCTACGGCTCGAATCAGGCCAAGAAGATGAAGGCCGCGCGCCCCGTGCGCCTGGAACTGACCCTGCCCGAAGGCGCTATCATCCAGAGTGGCAAACCGAAGCAGGAGGTCGGGCATCTGGAAGGGCGCTCGAACAAGCTGGGCGTGATGAGCACCTGGACCGTCTCGCAGACTGACAATCGCGGCAAGGCGGAGTGGCTGATTCACGCGCCGCAGGGCGGCACGCTCACCCTGCACGTCATGAGCGAGCGCGCCGGAACGCTGCACCGTGACGTGCAGTTGGGCGCTTCGGATTCAGACGGAACAGCATAACGCGGAGGCGTACTTCTAATGAGCGCAGGAGGGCGGTCTATCGCTGACCGCCCTCCTGTTTTGTGCTACACTTGGGCTAGGAAAGGAGAGGGCCATGATGGACGCGATTTCGACCCAAACAACCAGAGCCGCCGAGCAAGCCCGCCGCATGACGTGGGAGGCGTGGCTGGCGTGGGCACCCGACAGCCGCATCACCGAATGGGTAGATGGAGAGGTCATCGAAATGTCACCGACGAGCCTTCGCCATGCAATGATTTCCAAGTGGCTCACGGTCATTTTGGAGTACTTTGTTCATAAGAACAACCTTGGCGAGATAATTCCGGCCCCCTATCCAATGAGACTCTCCCAAATTCCGCGCGGACGCGAGCCGGACCTGATATTTGTTGCAACGGAGAACCTTCACCGCCTCCGTCCCACCTTCATGGCAGGGCCAGCCGACGCGGTATGGGAGATTGTCTCGCCCGAAAGCGTGATTCGGGACTGGCACGACAAGTACCGCGAGTACGAAACCGAGGGCGTGCGCGAGTATTGGGTGATTGACCCGGAGCAGCAGCGCACCGAGCTATACCAGCTTGGGGAGAACGGACGCTACGCTCCGGCGGAGTTGACGGAGGGCAGGCTGCAATCTTCGGCCATTCCCGGCTTTTATGTGCGGCCCGAATGGCTGTGGAGCGACCCCATGCCAAAGCCTTGGGAGGTACTACCGGAGCTTGGCGTTCTCTAGACTGTAATGTGAAGGGAGTCAGTCCTGATGGATGCAGTTTCTACTCAAGAAACGACAATCGCACAGCACCCCCGTCACATGACGTGGGAGGAGTGGCTGGCTTGGGCACCCGACAACCGCATCACCGAATGGGCAGATGGAGAGATTCTCGAAATGTCGCCGATTGGGGCTATACACGATGAAATTTCACAGTGGCTTATCGTAGTGTTGCGGAGTTTTCTTCGAGTGAATCAGGCAGGCAAGCTTCGCGCCGCTCCATCAGTATTAAGGCTCTCAGAAGGTCGCCGGGGCCGGGAGCCTGATTTGATGTTTATTGCCGCAGCGAATCTGGGACGGATAACACCCACCCACGTAGAAGGGCCAGTTGATGCCGTGTGGGAAATTGTCTCGCCGGAGAGCGTGATTCGGGACTGGCACGACAAGTACCGCGAGTATGAGACTGAGGGTGTGGGCGAGTATTGGGTCATCGACCCACAGCAGCAGCGAGTCGAGCTATTCCAGCTTGGAGAGAACGGGCGCTACGCTCCGGCGGAGTTGATGGAGGGCAAGCTGCAATCTTCAGCCATTCCCGGCTTTTACCTGCGGCCCGAATGGCTGTGGAACGACCCCATGCCACTCGAATTCGATGTTCTACGCGAGTTGGGTGTTCTCTAATCGGTATAGCCGCTGCAATCGTCCTCCAAACACTACTGACACCTTACTCCACTTCAACGGCTATGGTTACTGCCTCTAATCGTGCTTCCCAGAGACCTCCCGGCCCTGGGCGCTTCATCCCTGCAAGCGACCTCCAGGCCCTCCGCGAATCGCCCCTTGCCGCTCTGGTGAAGGTGGCGGGCCGCTACGGTGACTTCTTCCAGTACCCGGTTGGCTTCTGGACCATCTACGTCGCCAACCACCCCGACGCTGTGCGGCACATCCTGCAAGAGAACCATCGCAACTACACCAAAGCTACCTTCCAGTACAGGCTTCTGGGCGAGGTGGCGGGGAACGGGCTGCTATCCAGCGATGGAGCCTTCTGGCGGAGGCAGCGCCGCCTCGCGCAGCCTGCCTTCCACCGCGAGAGTCTGGCCGCGCTGGGCACGGTCATGGCCGAGGCAACGGAGAACATGGTCCAGCGCTGCGAATTGTTGGCTGCGCGGGGCGAAGTGTTCGACGCGGACCACGAGATGATGGTCCTGGCGCTGGAAATCGTCGGCAAGTCTCTCTTCGGGACGGGCTTCACCGACCGGGCCGACAGCATCACGAGAGCCGTCCACGTCGCCCTGGACGAAATTGTCTACCGCGCGCGGACTCCTATCGCGCTTCCGCTTTCCGTCCCAACCCCGCGCGCCCGCCGCTTTCGCAGGGCGGTGAAGACGCTGGACGAGGCGGTCTACGCCATCGTGGAGCAGCGCCGCCGGGATGGCACCGGGCACCACGACCTGCTCTCCATGTTACTGGCGGCGCGGGACGAGGAGACGGGCGAGGGGATGAGCGACGCGCAGCTACGCGACGAGATGGTCACGCTCATCGTCGCGGGGCACGAGACGGTGGCGAGCGCGCTGACCTGGGCCTGGTACCTCCTCGCGCAACACCCCGACGCCGAGCGGAGGCTGCACGACGAACTGGCGGCGGTGCTGGGCGTGCGCCCGCCCGCCGTGCAGGACTTACCCACTCTCCCTTACACCCGCATGGTTGTCGAGGAGACACTGCGCCTCTACCCGCCCGCGTGGCTCATCACTCGCCGCGCCCTGAAGACGGACGAGATTGGCGGCTACGGCATTCCGGCGGGCGCGCTCGTCGTCGTCAGCCCCTACCTCACCCACCGACATCCGAGCTTCTGGGAGAACCCTGAACGCTTCGAGCCGGAGCGTTTCGCCCCCGAACGCTCCGAGCGGCCCCGTTTCGCCTACTTTCCGTTCGGCGGCGGGCCGCGCCTGTGTATCGGGAACAACTTCGCCCTGATGGAGGCGCAACTCGTGCTGGCGGCGGTGGCGCAGCGCTACCGTCTGGAACTGGCGAGGAACACGCCTGTCGAGGTCGTTCCCGGCGTCACCCTGCGCCCACGAGGCGGCCTTCCTGTCAGACTTCACAAGCGCCACTAGCATCGGGCACGGAAGAGAATCACCATCAAATTTAGGGCTGCAATAAAGTCGCGCCGCTTGTCATATAATTAATGGTCGCAATATAGTTACTTACCACTATACTGGCCCCTTTTGTTCGCCAGTACTGGCCGTTACTGGCCTATACTGGCCTCTGTGCCCTCCGCCCCCTTTCTCGCTCCCGCTCCTCCTTCCCCTACCCCACTTTGACACAGCCCTGCCATCAAACTAGGAGAATTGGGACAATCTCCTAAAATAGCGCGGATATGGCATTGGGCATCCTACAATGTCCTGGCTTCTTTGCAATGCGAGGAAGCACCATTTTTGACTGTTCGCTTCACAGAGGAAAGTTAATGAACCAGAGCACCCTGTCCTCCCTACGCCGCAGCCTGCTCCTGGCGGTTACTCTCGTCATACTAGCAGTTGCCCTGCGCGGAACGCCCGTGAGGGCGCAGGGCGTTGCGCCACTTCCAGCCGTCCCGCAGAGCGACCCTTTCTTCGGCATCGTCCAGGCCATTCACGACCCTGACAAGGCGGTACAGGCGGGCGCGCGCTGGGAGCGGCTGGTCGTCTGGTGGTCGAACTTCCAGCCAGAGGGGCCAACAGACTGGAACCCTGACGGGTGGTTCCCCCGCAACCTGATTCAGGACCAAAGGTCGCGCGGCATCGAGCCGGTGGGCGTTGTCCTCCACACGCCGGGCTGGGCCGCGCGGGAAGGCTCCGCCGCGCCCGTCGCGCCGCCCAAGAACCTCAACCTGCCCTTTGACGACCCTGATAATTACTGGGGGCAGTTCACCATGCGCCTCGCACGGGAGTACGCGGGGCTGGTAGACACCTGGATTCTGTGGAACGAGCCGGACATCTACCGCGAGACTTATGCCAACTGGGGCGGCACCGTCGAGGAGTTCGCCCGGATGCAGATGGTCGGCTATCAGGCCATCAAGCGGGGCAACCCCAACGCTACGGTGATTCTGACGGGCACAACCTACTGGTGGGACCACGAGAACAACCGCCCGCAGTACCTGGACCGTCTGGTGGCGCAACTCGCCGCCGCGCCCGGAGCGGCCCAGAACAACGCCTACTTCGACGCGGTTGCTGTACACCAGTACAGCAACCCGCTCAACAGCTACACCGTGCCTGTGCTCTACCGCCGCATCCTGAACGCGCACGGCCTGGACAAACCGCTCTGGCTGGTGGAATCGAACGTCGTGCCCCACGACGACCCGACACACCCCCTTCATCGGGGGGGCTTGCGCGCCTCGATGGAGGAGCAGGCCAACTACATGATTCAGAGCGTCGCGCTGGCACGCGCGGCGGGCGTGGAGCGCTACTCCGTTTACAAGATGCGCGACGAGGAGGCGGAGAACGACCAGTTTTACGGCCTCGTGCGGAACGATGAGAGCGTCCGCCCCGCCTATGTCGCCTATCAGGTGGCGGTGCGCGAACTGTCCAATGTGCGCGACGCGCAGTATTTCTGGAACGGCTCGGCCATCCCCCCGACCCAGGACGAGATTACCGCGCTGCTGTCCTCCACGCGGCATCAGCCGCAGTTTGTCTGGCCCGGCGCGCTGAACGGCGTGCGGATGAAGCGCGGCAACGACCGCGTGACCGTGCTGTGGAACGCCTCGGCAGCCCCCCTGCAAATCGGCGTACCGTCCAGCGCGGGCACGGCGACGCTCATAGACAAGTACGGGCGCAATCAGGCCATCACGCGCGGCGGGGACGGTGCCTTCCGTATCACCCTGGCGGCGGCAACTAACAACACTGATGTTCGTAACGAGAGCCTTGTCTTAGTGGGCGGCGACCCGGTGATTCTCGTCGAGCCGGGCGCGGCCAACGCCCGCGACGCCTTCCCGCGCCTCATAGACGCCTGCTGGGGCGTGCCCGGTTCGCTCGTGCCGACAAGCCCGACGCCCGGCGAAGCCTGGGTCGCGCCGACGGGGTACGCCGTCAGCGGCCCCTGGCTCGACTTCCTGCGCTCGCATGGGGACGTGGATTACGTCGGCTACCCGCGCTCGCCCGTCGTGGCCGACCCACTCGACCCCCGCCAGTGCGTGCAGTACTTCCAGCGGCTCGTGCTGGAGTGGAAGCCGAACAACCCGGCGGAGTATCGCATCCAGCGCCGCCTGCTCGTGACGGAGCTAAACCCCGAAGGCCCCGCCGCGCCGACGGAGCCAGCCGGGCCGAACAGCGAGGATTACTGGTACTTCCCGAAGGGGCCTAACGGTCTGGGCCACGCCGTCTCCAATACCGCGCCGGACGGCACCACGCCAATCGGCTTCAAGGAATACTTCGATAGCAACGGCAAAGAGGACTCCTTCGGCTACCCGATGGAAGCCCCCGTGCTGCGCGTCGGCACGGATGGGACGCAGCGCTGGACGCAACGCTTCCAGGCCGCGATTATGGAGTATCACCCGGAGTTCGACATAGAGGGCAACAAGCCCGGCACGGACCTGCCCTGGCGAACGTGGCGCGTCCAGCTTCGCCTCCTCGGAGACGAGTACGTGGCAACGCGCCCGCTACCCTTCATCGTGGGCGACCCGGCCCAGCACGTTCCCATTCTGCCCGCGCCGACGCCGCGCCGTCAGTAAGACCTCAACTCTCACAGACAAGCCCAGGCTCGTGTGCCTGGGCTTGTTTATTCCTGGCAGCAAAGTTGCAGACCTCGAATCAGAACTGCTGACTGGATGGAGGCGAAGATGGCAACGGAGCCAGGCGAGGCGCTACGCGCCAAAACGTGGGAGGTCTACCAGCGACTGTTGCAGACTTACGGGGAGCGCCCGCGTGTGCCCCGGCGGGAGCCGATGCACGAACTCATCTCCACGATGCTCTCCCACCGCACCACTATGCAGAACGAGGCTGTTGCCTACGACCGGATGCGGGAGCGCTTCGGCTCGTGGCAGGCGATTGCAGACGCGCCGACGGAAGAGTTGGCGGAAGCGATAGCGCCCTCCAACTTCGCGGAGGCCAAAGCACCGCGCGTCCAGCAGACACTGCAGCGCATCATCGAGGAGCGGGGCGAGGCGGATATTGATTTCCTCGGAGAGATGCCCACCGACAAGGCGCTACAGTGGCTGACAGCCCTGCCGGGGGTTGGCATCAAGACGGCGACGCTCGTGCTGCTCTTCTGCTTCGGCCACCCTGTCATGCCCGTAGACACGCACGTTCACCGGGTTAGTGGGCGGCTGGGGCTTATTAGCCCCAAGACGAGCGCCGAGGCGGCACACACCATTCTTCTCACCCTCCTCCCGCCGGACGACCACGTTCTCTTCAACTTCCACATTGATATGCTCCGGCACGGGCAGAAAATCTGCGTCTGGGGCACGCCCCGCTGCGAGAAGTGCCCCCTCAAGGATGTCTGCAACTACTATCTGACTGTCCGCGCCCCCGCCGAGGCCCAAGCCGACTGAAACCAGCACGCTTTGCCACGTTATGTGAACTAGCGCCTACCAAAGCCTACTTTCAAAGGCGATTGAGGTAGGCCGTAGTTGACATAAGGCGATAACTAGAGGTAAGCTGGAATTGTACACGTTTGAGATAGCTGTCAGGTTACATGGAAGGTGCGGCTAACGCTTTCAAGGAAATGTGGCATGGAGTGGCGGCGCGGAGCAACGGAGCGGGCGAGACGCCCGCGCTCCCGACTTCTCATAACAACATAGTCTCTTATTGGAAGCATAAGAAGAGAACGACCACATGAATCTGGCCGTTCTCTCTGAAGCCTCTTGCGTCTTTGCGTCTTTGCGTCTTTGCGTTATGTCGTTGAAGCTGTTAGCAGTCGTCGCTATAGAGCGCGGTCCACGAACTCGCGGTTGTGTACCTCGACTGGAACCTGTAGCAGTTCCAGCACGCCGCGCGCGGTGTGTTCGGACAGGCGTCGGAACGCCTCCTCGCCCTTCTCGACGGTGGCGCGGAGCGGGTTGCCGATGGTGCCGCTCTCGATGAACTCGTGGTGATCCATCGGGAAGGTGAAGTAGGTGTAGCCCTCGAACTCCACGTCCGGCGCGCCGTCCTTCTTGCGGAAGGCTTCGGGCAGGAAGTCGGGAACGTGAGCCTGCGTGTTCTCGGCGCGCTCCATCCGCACCAGGCGGCGGTCCCACGCCATATCTTGCGAGGTCTCAAGCTCGCTGGAATGCCAGCCGGGCGTCTCTTCGGGGGGGTTCTCCATCAGCCCCTTCAGAATGCCCGTGTACCGCTCCATATAGGGCTTGACGAAGCCGATGAGCGCGCCTGTCTCGTAACGCAGCTTGCGGAGCACGGGGTCCACCACCTTGACGTTCGAGCCGTGCCCGTTGATGAAGATGATGCGGTTGAAACCGTGATGGATGAGGCTGCGCGCCACGTCGTACATCAGGTTCAGCAGCGTCGAACTCCGCACGGTGATGGTGCCGCGCCCCTCGCCGGGGCGGTGCATGTGCTGGGGCGAGTAGCCCATCCAGATAGGCGGCGTGTGCAGCACGCCAATCATCTCCGAGACGCGGCGCGAAATCTCGACGGCGGTGATGGTGTCCGTCCAGAGCGGCAGGTGCGGGCCGTGCTGCTCGCAACTGGCTATCGGCACAAGGATGAGGTCTTTCTCTTTCAGGTACTCGCGGATGTCCACGAAGGAGAGTTCCGCCATGTTCCACGAGATGAACTTGCTGCGGAACTCCTCATCGCCCTCCGTAATCGGCGCGGCGGGCGCGCGTTGACCGTTGCCATTCATGTTAGCTCTCCTGATTCACGAGGCCGACGAACAGGTCGGCGACCTCTCTTCCAAAGTCGGGGTCGTTGACGTGGCGCTCGTAGGTGCGGATGGGAATGTCGGGGCGCAGTCCGCCGCGCAGCGTCTCCAGGAAGGCGGCGTCGGAGTCGGGGTCCCAGAAGACGCCGCCGGGCACGTTGGGGATGGACAGCCCCCCTGTCGGCACTGCCACGACGACGGGGCCGCGCGCGAGGTTCAGCCGCTCGGCGAAGAGATGGCCGAGTTGCACCATCTCTTCAGGCGAGGCGCGGACCAGCGTGTATTCGGGGTTGTGGTCGTAGACGGGGCGGCCCTGCAAGGCGGGCGGAATCGCTCCCGCGTGGAAGACGCTGAAGTCTATGCAGCCGGGCACGACGACCTGCGGCAGACCCAGCAAGCCCACGCGCTTCAGACGGTCAGGGCCACCATCGTGGATGCCGCCCACCATCGGGTCGTTGGTCTCATTGGTCGTGAAGTCAATCACGCCCGCGAACTGGCCCGCCTCGGCCAACTGCTCCATCGCGGGTCCGCCGACGCCGTTGGAGTGGAAGATGACCGCCTCGTAGCCGTGCCCCGCCAGCCGCTCCTTCAGCGCCATGACGGCCCTCGTCGTGTTGCCGAGCATCGTCACGGCGACGTACCGCGCCTCCGGGTTCGGTTGCGGCAGGACGTGCCCGTGCTCGATCATTCCCTTAATGGCGGCGGCGGCGTTGTCGAAGATGGTGACGGAGATGGGGTTCAGCCCCAGGATGTCCACCACCGAATGCACGACCATGATGTCGCTGGTGCCGACGAGGGGGTCGAAGTAGTGCTTGCCGGAGGCGATGGGCGAGATGAGCACCTTCGGCACGCCGAGGGGCAGCGTCATCATGGCGGCGGCACCCATCACTGCCCCCTCCGCGCCCCCCATGCTGATGATGGCGTGCAGCTTGCCCTCGGCGTAGAGCGTGGGCACCAGCTTTTCCAGCGCCTCCCGCATCCCGTGTACCGCGCGCCCCCGGCTGCCCGTGTTTCGCAGTGCCTCGATGGTCGTGCCGCCCAATTCGGCTACCGTCTCGCGGGGGATGTCAGGCTCAATCTCCAACGGCTCGCCGAGAATGCCGGAGTCCACAACTGTGGTTTCCAGCCCCAGCGATTGGAGGCGGTCACGGAGGTATTTGATTTCGGGGCCCTTGGTGTCCAGGGTGCCAATGATGACAACCGTCTCGCTCATCGTATTGAGAACCTCGCCTCTGCTGTTCCAGTGGGCGCGGGTAATATGAAGGTTTGCAAATTG